>JACMQM010000222.1 GCA_014376985.1 Cytophagaceae bacterium
AACAAGAGGAGAACCGGAAGTACAGCAACCTCTAAAGCCTGGTGTAAGTTATGTTTTAATGCAGAGACCTCATGTGAAGTATGTGCCTGCTTACATGAAAGGCATGGGCAAAGCGATGCCGAAGGACGATAACCTGATTGTACCATTTACTTCGTCTTTAATATATGGCAAAGCTACATTGATACAGAGCCATGACAGTATGCAGATCTTGCAGCAGATTGAATGTGATTTTAATCAATTGAAGGGATGAGACAGCTGCTTATTTTTTTATTTTCTATTTTGCCCGTCTGTTGTTTTGCTCAGGTCGATATCAAGGTATTTGATTACCGCGTTGCGGATAGTGTAGCACTGAATCTAACTAAAATCAAATACGAATCTTTCACTTCCATCACTGATGTATTGATTTCTAAAGTATCTACAGATCATGAAAAATTTCGAGTGATATTTAGATGGATTTCAGATACAATTCGCTACAGTTATTCGAATAGAACCACTAAGCCAGATTTGGTTATTAAGAAAGGATGCGCTGTATGTGCTGGTTATGCCTATCTATTAAAAGCCATGTGTGACAGAGCAGGTATTGAATGTGTAGTTGTATCAGGCTATGCGAAAACATTACCTACAGATATTGGTAAACAATTGACAGAAACGGATCACGCATGGAATGCGGTTAAGTTATATGGAAAATGGTATTTGGCAGATTTGACTTGGGCTTCGGGCTACTATGACAGGGTAAAAAAGAAGTATACAAAAAAATTTAATGAGTGTTATTTTTTAGCGGATCCGAATTTTTTTTATAAAAAACATTATACTGCAAACAAAGAAATGGTTTTTGCCAATATAAAGCTAAACAGAAAAGCGTTTGTTCATTTACCCATTTACTATAATGCTTATGAAGCTTTACTAATCAAAGATTTATATCCAATTAAGGGCGATATTAAATTAAAGCTAAAAGATTCTTTGGAAATAAGTTTCGATACTCCCAGGGTCATTTCATCAGTACATTTAAAGTTCAAAAGAAAAAAAACTTATTTTGAGCCCACACTCTGCATAGAAGATCATAAATATGTTTTTCGCTATAAATTTGATAAGGTAACGAAAGATTTCATGACCATTTATATTAATGGCGAAGCGACAGTCGCGTATACGATTTGGGTGAAATAGAGGTCATTCTTGGTGTAAGTAATCCAGATATTTTTAGCTTTAGTTTGAAGAATGATGCACCCGTATTATTTTGCTGTTCTTCTATTTATCCTTTCATTCATATGGTTTTTTCTTAAAAGACCATGCCTTTTATTTTGCATTTTTGCTGGTGTAACCCGTCACTCTTGTGCGCAAAATGAAACATCAATTATTCTTCAGCCGGAAAACTTTAATGCTTATAACGTCACGTTATAAGCTTTTACTTACAAAGGAAAGGAAGGATTGCCTGGCGTTCAAACCAAAGACATAGATAATGATAACAAGTATTCTTTCGCACAGTTGAAAGAAATTGATTTTCATAATGGCAGTATAGAAATTAATTTATCCGGAGAACCGAAAAAGGAAGCGGTTGAAGGTGCTAGAGAATTTGTCGGTATTGCATTCCGTATACTGGAAGACACTTCGAAATTTGAAGTTATTTATTTAAGACCCACCAACGGTAGAGCAGAAGATCAGGTGCGCCGAAATCATTCCGCACAGTATGTTTCTTATCCGGGTTATACCTGGCCTAAATTGAGAAAAGAATTTCCTTAAAAATACGAATCCTATGTAGACATTGTGGCGGGAGAGTGGATAAAAATAAAAATCGAAGTCTAGGATGAAAAGGCTAGGTTATATGTCAATGGATCCGCACAACCTGTTTTAATCCTCAATGATTTGAAACAAGGTACTTCGCTAATAGTGCAGCATAGGTTTGTGGCTGGTAATCGGCACGCAAGCTTATTTTTGTGAATTGAAAGTCACAAAGTTTGATTAGGCATTTTTTTTATAATTGTTTGAACAAAAAAATCTCGATTGTTGAAGCCTCCTGTATTTTTTAATGGCATTTGATTTGTCTGTTCTATGCAGAGATGTGAGTCATCTTTCATGTACCACTTTAATCTTACAGCTATGGACATTATCAATCAACAACAACCGGAAAATAACTTCAAAGACCTTTCAGGACCCGAAGCCATCAAGAAGATTACATCGTTGGCTAAAAAAGCGAGTTCGTGCTTCTTCTGTACCAACATCATTTCAGGGCAGTCTTTTGCCACACGGCCGATGTCGCCACAGAAAATAGATGAAGAGGGTAACTTCTGGTTTCTGAGTGCTAAAGACAGCAATAAAAATGTGCAATTGATGAGAGATCCTTATGTACAATTACTATTTCAGGGATCGCACTATTCTGATTTTCTTACGCTGTATGGGGATGCCACCATCTCTTATGACCGTAAGAAAATTAAAGAACTTTGGGATCCGTCGATCAAGACCTGGTTTACCGAAGGAGTTGATGATCCTAGAATATCAGTGATTAAAGTAGAACCTTGGGAAGGGTATTATTGGGATACTAAACACGGCATCGTAGTAGCCGGATTGAAAAGAGCTGCCGGCGCCATCCTGGGGAAAACACTAGACGATTCGATAGAAGGAACAGTTATTTTGTAAACAAAAAAAGCTCAGATGTAAATCTGAGCTTTTTTATTATAAGATGAATTCAATTATTCTACTGGAAGTAATACAGCTTGTTGGATCGGGAATGATTCAGAAGGCTTCTTAGCAGGATTGGCTAATTCATCCAGTTTTGAATTCAATACATAAACTTTTTCATCAGCGATCGTTGCTGTACTTGGCTGCTGATAATAGGCTTCAGCGGAAGTAGCACTTTTTAGTTTAGCCGTTAACCATTGGTCTTTGCTAGTTAATTCAAATACTGCATTCGTTCCTTTATTTTGAACGATGATTAAAGAATTATCTTTAGTTACTAAAAGACCATCTGCGCCAGAGAAGAAACGGTCAATTGTTACTTTATGAATACGCGCTTCATTTTTTAATGTGATTTTATAGACACTTCCTGTACTGCCCATGGCTACAAGTAAAAATCCGTCTTTATGAAAAACAATTCCATTTAATCCAACGTCTTCGCCTTTGAATAAATCACTTTGCAAAAATACCGTTGCTTTATCTTTTGTATCGATTTTATAAATGACCGGTGAAAAACTATCTGTTACATATACATTGCCTTTATCATCTAAACATAGATCATTGGTAAAGTGAGGTCCTGCATACAACTTAGAAAGATCGATGGACTTTACCAGTTTGTGACTGGTCAAATCCAATGCAATAATCTTTGCCAATTTTTCACGCGTCGCTGGAGAAGAATGTTTGCTATAGTTCGCATCTCCTGCACATACCCATAACAAATTTCTTTTAGTATCTACTTTCATTCCATAAGTAGATACTAAATTAGAGTCGGCATAGATTGCAGTGTACATCCCATTTTCATCTGTAGTTCCTATGGTTGCTTCTGTCACAGAGCCAGTATAGAATAATTGATTGGCAGGATTATATGCAACACCTTCTGGGTATAAACCTTTTTTAGAAATATTGATGCGAGTATTTGGCGTTTGTCCATAGGATAAAACAGAGATAACCAATGCCAATAACAGAGCGACATAGAAGATATACATAGATTTCATAGCTAATTATTTTATGTAAGTGATGGAATAAATATTTCCGTTTTCATCGTCTGAAATATAAACTGTGTTTTTACCGACCACAATTCCTGCAGGTCTTCCAAATCTTGATTTGCCATCTGCTGTTAAAAAGCCTGAAAAAAAATCAGAAACTTTTACCGGTTCTCCTTTTTCGAAGTGAATGCGTTGTACTTTATAACCTTCAGGATGCTCTCTGTTCCATGAACCATGCCAGGCAACCAGCGCGTCATTCGCATAGTTTTGAGGAAAATTGGAAGTGTTATTTAAGAAGCGAAAATCAATAGGTGCACTATGAGCAGCAAATGTCATTACTGCCGGAACAGTTGATTTAGAATAGGCTTGTTTATCCGATCCCAGAGGATCTTCGCGAGTAAGATCCACCTGTTGTTTGCCATATACCAGAGGCCATCCGTAATCTCCACCATCAACAATCTTATTTAATTCTTCCGGAGGAATTTCATCGCCGCGCCAATCAGTACCATTGTCGCATCCCCAAATTTCTTTCGTTGTCGGCTGCCAATCGAAACCAATTGTATTGCGTAAGCCACGCGCATAGACTCTGCGGTTGCTTCCATTCGCATTCATTACAAGCATGGTAGCATGTTCTTTATTGGTTTCTCCGCAATCGTTGCAATCACTGCCCACTGTCATGTACAATAAATTATCCGGGCCGAAGGAAATCATGCGGTTATCATGCTGACCTCCGTCTGGAAGATCTTTGATGAGTGTGGTCGTATCAGTGAGTGAACCGTCCGCAAGGATACGGCCGCGCTTTAATGCTTTGGTAGAAACCAGATACAAGTATCCGTCGTGTAGGGTGATACCATGAACACCTCCAAAATTCCCCCAGACTGTTTTCATGGATTCAAAACGGCCATCTACATTTTTATCGTAAAGGAACAGTACATCACCGGCGTCGCGTCGGGTTATATAGAGTGATCCCTCTTCTGTAACTGCCATGATGCGAGGCTTACCGAGTCCCGAAGCGACAAGAGATACCTTAAACCCGTCCGGAACTTTCAATTGATTCAACAAAGATGCTTTGAAATCAATGTGTTTAGGAAAGTTGGAATGAACAGTGGCAGTTGTTTGTTCTTTCGGTGGAAGCCCTTTCTGAGCGTAAAGATTGATGGAACAAACCAACAGGAGCGTGGATAAAGGAAGGATATACGAGTGTTTCATTTTTGTAGGAACAACAATCCAGAAAACACAAAAATTGATCCAGTTGATAAAATGCTGTTTATACAGGAATTTTTTTTAAGCTGAGTACTTTATTGCACTGTGGGGGAATCTCAAGCCCCATGGGTTCAATCTACACTATTGACTAAGGGCGTTTGGAAACTTTGTTTAAACTGATATGGCGTTGCAGGTTACATTTAAAACGATTGATGCCTTGTGCTCTTTTCCCAGCGTGTTTGGTATGGCATTTTCCTACTCGTATTCTCCAACGTTTGTAACTGCTCAAAGAGATATTTTTTTTCATCAGATCTTTTACTTCCGATTCCTTCACGCCAAATTGTATAAAGATGGCATCAAAAGGTGTTCGGTCTTCCCAGGCCATTTCAATGATTCTATTAAGGTCTTGCGGAGTAAATGCCACATTCTTTTTTTGTCTAGTAGATTGTTCTTCATACCATAGAGGAGAAGGCAAGCCGCTGTAGTGACAAATTAATTCTTCTGCAACCATAAGTTTTGATAGGTTTTTTTAGGATCGTAATTAGCAGCTTGTTTTTCTGTATTAAAGTATCTATCTGATCGGGGATCGTTCCCTACGCCGGCCAGGTAGGCCCAGTTTCCCCAATTACTCGAAGGATCATAGTCAATGAGTTGTTGTTCGAAGTATGCCGCACCATAACGCCAATCTAATTTTAAATCGTTGCATAAATAGCTGGCTACATTTTGACGGCCTCTGTTACTCATAAAGCCTGTCAGTTTGAGTTCTATCATATTTGCATCTATAAAATCATTTCCGGTTTGGCCATTCACCCATTTGTAAAGGGCTTCCTGATTATGTGTTTGAAGGTTTGGTTTGTTATTTTTAATGCCGTTTTGTAGAAAGAATTTGTGCCCGTATTTTTTCATCATGAAACGAAAATAGTCTCTCCATAATAATTCGAATACTAGCCAGTAAGTAGAATCATTCGCTCCGTGGTTAGTTTCATATTTTTTTAGCTCCTCATAAATGTAACGCGGAGATAAACAACCCAGAGCTAGCCAAGGAGAAAATTTTGTGGAGTAGTCTTCACCTAGTAAACCGTTTCTTGTTTTTTTGTAGGTAGCAATGGCTTTACTTTCATAAAAATAATGCTGCAAACGTAAGTATCCCGATGTTTCACCGCCCTGAGATTTTATTACGCGACGGGTGTCAGCAGTTACAAGCGGCAATCCTAATTGCGAAAGGGCAGGAAGTTTCAACGAAGGAATAGAAACAGAAGGAATCAATTCTGGAGCAGGGACAGCACTCCTTATGGAGGACTCTTTTTCTGTTTTGTTTCTGAATACGGTGAATATGTCAGGAATGTCTTTGATACTGAAAGGCAAGTCTTGCGCATGATACAAGGTACTCGTGCTGTACTTTTCAAAGGTGCAGTGTGCTTTCCATAATTCTTTTTCTACTGCTTCTTCCGTTTCCTTTTCTTCAAATCCTACTTCTTTCTTGGCATATACTTTTTGAACTCCCCATTCTTTGGCTAATTTATAGAGTTCTGATGCGGGATTGCCATGCAGTATAATCAAGCCGGATTTTTTTTCTCTCAGTTGTAAATCCAGATCCCAAAGGGCTTCCAATATAAAGGAAGCCTTGAAGCTGCCTGTTTTTTGAAACCCAAATTCTGTTCTTCGATAGTGCGCTTCATCGAAACAATATACTGGAATGATTTCATCGTTCTCCGCTACTGCACGAAGCAGCGTTTCGTTATCGTGTAACCTTAAATCTGTTTTAAACCAAACAATTGCTTTTCGCGTCATAGGATTAATGGCACTTTTGTTTTTTTACAACAAAGAAGACGCAGGATTGTTGACTCTTAAATGTAATTTCTTCTCTAGGTAACTTTGAATAATTCAATTGTAATTCCTTGTCCGCACTTTTCATTCAGTCGATTGTTAACAGTAAGGACCGTTCACAATCCATCAGCAAGTTTAGCGAATGAAGGCTTGAGCAGATCATGTCCATTTTCGTACTTTTCCCGGTACCGATGCATAGTTCATTACGGAACATTATTTGGGATATACTAAAGTGATTTATCATACAATATTCGAATATGGAGTAACACATGTTAAATGGAATGTATTCCCACTTATTCATTATGCAGTATGGGTGGATTTTGAAAAAGTATACGGTAAAGAATTTAAAGTATAAACTAGTAGAAGTTCCATGGTATTCTGTCCTATATGCTAAAGAAGGCGACAGAGTATTTTCAGGCAAAGAAAATTTTATTATAGGAAAGCTTCCTTATAAGTTGAAGAACAATGCTATTGTTACGA
Source organism: Cytophagaceae bacterium (assembly GCA_014376985.1). Taxonomy (GTDB): domain Bacteria; phylum Bacteroidota; class Bacteroidia; order Cytophagales; family Cytophagaceae; genus JACMQM01. The sequence goes on from JACMQM010000222.1 coordinate 7,164, forward strand.
TCGTCGTTCGTGATAAATGGGGACATATAGCCAAGACATTGGTAGAAGAGGCCGCCATGGGCCCTGGCCCTAAAGAGTATGATTTGAATCTGGATGTGAAAGGTTGGGGTAATGGAGTATATACTATTACCATCATGGAAGATTATTCCAATATCAATAGTGCGTTTTCGTTTAAAATAGATTAAGTAAAATTTTAATTCATTGATCTAGTAGTTTCCATTCCTTGCAAGGCTAGTAGAGCAGTGTATGCAGAATGGCGGATAGAAGGAGTTGTTATTTTTGGGCGTGCCAGCTGAAAAGGCAGGTCACGCTTTCAGCTACATGTCCTTAATTCGCTTCGTTGCTTTCCGGTCTGCCCTGGTGGACTCAATCCCTCACGCAAATCTTTGTTCAAGTAACCATTTTCATTGATCCTCGTAAAACAATCGAAGTCCTTTCAAAATTACGAGAGCATGCAAAGGAAAATTTTACTGATCAGTTTTTTAGCTGTTTTTCTTACCGTTTTGTATTCATGCGGAAAAAAAGAAGATGTTGTACCGGAGTATGACGAGTATCCTTATGGGGATACAGATGTTTCAACCATACAGATGAATGGGTCTCCTGTTATTACTTTATGTCAGGATACTTGCAATCGAGTTATACGTCAAGCCAAAGGCATGCAGGTAACCAAGCTGGGCAGTTATCTTATCATTAATGGTGGAGGAGAAATAGTGTTGGGTTGCAAGAATAGTTTAGACATCAGTATGAGTGGCGGAGTAGTAAGAAATTTAGATGCTCCTGTTCGTATGAAACAATTAAGTATCTCTGGACAAAATGGTAAAGTGTACCTGAATAAAATGACGGTCGACAGCAGCATCTCAGCAGGTATTTCAAATAATGGAGATTGGTACATTGCGGGTGCTACAGCTTACCTGACGGTTTCCACAACAGCCCACGCAACGTTTTTGGGATTTGATTTGAAAGCAGACAGTTGCGTGGTGTCACATAACGGTCTTAGCGATATTCAGGTAAACGTGAGTCAAAAACTGACTGGTGGCTTGTACAGTCTTGGCAATCTATTTTACAAAGGATATCCACCGGTTGTGAACATTATTAAAACAGGCGCCGGTTCTGTCAACGAGCAATGAAGAGGCTTGGACATATTATAGAAATCACTGTTGTGTTTCAAATGATCTTTGTAACGATTCAATCCGTCGCAGCCAAGCCAATTTCCTGTGTTGACAATTTTTCAATTACATCTTATTCTGATATGGATGGCACAACAGATCGCAAAGAATAACGACTAAAAGTAGCGAAGGCCATTTTGGAACTACATGATTTGTACATCAGCAACGGTGAAGCAAAGAAACCTATGACGATTTATTTGCCCGATCTGTCAGAAATGATTGGGCTTTCTGAAGAGGCAACGGAGTATATTTTAACTCCATTCGAAGAGGAAAAAATCATTAATATTGAGAAAAGTTCCATTAGTATTTTGAAGAAGAGAAAGTTAAAGAAGATCGCCGGCTACTGGACGCTTTTTTAAGCATTTAGAACCCATTTATTTTTTTTCAAAATGGAATTATTTATCCGGACTGTTTGTTAATTTTATCATAGAACAACAAGCTCAACACCTATGGCAGAATTAACTACTCAAGAAAAAGAACACGTTCAAGTGGAATTGGGCAAGCTTCACGAAGCCGCTGCAAAAACAGAAGATTTTGGTGAGAAATTAGAATTGAAAGATAAAATTCACAACATGCAGATGATCATGAATGGAGTGAAGCCTTACGGCTCCATTCAATACTTCTGCGAAGGTTGTGGTTCCTAACAAAAAACTCCGGTAATTTAACCGGAGTTTTTTGTTATAGATAATAGAGCAATGAGTATCATAAGACACACAGAAATAACATTGAACACACTCGTTTCAGAATCCAGTCTGATTGTGGAGGTGAGCTATGTAGAGCCTTTCGAAGAAGAAGTACCTATTCCGGATCATTCCTCTGCGAAACCTTTTTTGAAGCAAGGATTGGTATTTCAGATAAAAAACATTCTAAAGAATACTGAAGGTCTTCCTGTTGGACCTTTTATTCATGTGCCTCATGCCAATTGGAAACATGCATTCAGTCAACACAAAGAATTTCATGCGAATGGCCCCAGCAAATCGTATACTGTAAAAAACTATAATACAAGTGTCCCTTCTATGAAAGATGCTGAAATATTATTTTTACATGCTTTTCATACCACTTATGATCTCGCAGCCGAACAGGCTTTTGAATGGGCAACGATGAAAAAACAAATTGACGACTTAATTGCAAAGTCTTAACTTGTGTTCTTAATTCTATTCTATGTCCATTCATATTCATATCCCTGATCACATTCTATTGGAAGACGAACACCTTCTCGTGTTGAACAAGCCTGCCAGCCTCATGGTGGAGCCTGATCGCAACGGGCATCCTAATTTGTTGCAACAAGTCAAGCAATACCTTAAGTCTTCTGTTGCTGCAGGGGAAGAAGTTTATGCGCAACACATTCACCGCTTGGATCGTCCTGTTAGCGGTGTTATTTTATTTGCCAAGCAAAGAAGTATGCTCAAGAATCTGAGTGAACAATTTGCAGAACGCAGAGTAAAAAAATATTACCAGGCATTGACTGAGGAATTGCCAACTCAAATGAGCGGAGTGATGGAACACTGGCATCGGAAGGAAAAGAAAAAAGCTAAGTTGAGTAAAGAGGAATTTCCTTATGCAGAAAAGGCAAAATTAAGTTATGAGGTGCAAGAACTTTCGGCGCACCTTTTTTTGTGGAACATAGAGTTGCATACCGGAAAATTTCATCAAATCCGTGCACAGCTTGCGGATGCGGGCTGCCCTATTATAGGAGATACTTTGTATGGATCTTCCATTGCTTATCAACCCAACGCCATTGCCTTGCATGCATACAAGCTGATTTTTAACCATCCTGTAACGGGCATACAACTTTCGATCGAAAGCAAAATGCTATTTTGAAAATCATTTGTATCAAAAAAGAGGGATATTTAATGAAGATTTAATATGCCCTTTGTAAATTGCTGTCCGATGAAAAATATACTTTTTACGAGCCTTGTTCTTATTTTTGTACTGCAGGCTTGTTGTACCAAAAAATTCTGTGAAAGCGGTTTGTATCAAGTGACACTTGAGGGTTTTGAACCTTCAGAATTAGATACGATTATTATGAGAAGCTATCATAAAAACAGCAATTTTACCAGCTTAATAGATAGCAGTATTGTTTCTACGTCACAAAGAGATAGTATAACATGGATCCTATACCCTAACAGTCTGTTGGACATCCACCGCGATTACCAGTTTCAGTTTTCCGGCCTCAGTCAGGTCTACACCCTGACAGATTTTCAGGTGGGAAAGAAAGGTTGTAATTGTTGTTTCCCTTTCAGGCCGAAAAACGATTATTACGATGCATTGGAAGCGTATAGCATAAACGGTATTAGGAAAAGTAAAGGTGAGCTCTATATTTCCAAATAAAAGTCGTTTCTAGGGCTTAGACAAAACGGACCTTGGTTGACATTCCAACTTTTATTGGCTAACTACGTAGAAATAGTTCTATCACCTGTTGTGCTTTTTCATGAGATTTAAATTGGTCTTTCTTATTTTTTTGATGGGTGCCTTTCTTCCCGTTTTCGCGCAGCAGTCTTGTGAGGTAATTAGAAAGACAGAACTCCTGATTCAACGCCAGCACATTCAACCGGTCACTTATAATGTAACGGTTTATCATCAAATCCTAGATCTATATTTAGAAACTATTGATTCGGAGGGACTCATTTTTTCATTAGCAGATAGCACAATAATTCATCAAAAAATAACGAAAGCCATTTCCTTGTGTGAGGTATTCCGTTTTACAAAAGATCATATTGTAAAAAAAATTAAAACACACGATTCATTGGTGAAATCATTGGACCTGGTTTACCTGAAGAATGGTGCTTTAAATGAAACCTTTGTTTTACCTTGCTATAATGCTTCGTTTAAGCAAATAGATGAGAAAACACTATTGGCCTATGATAAGAAATATTACAAGTATGTTTTTATTGCGAAAAATAATTTATTGAAAGAAGCAGCAGTGACACTGGAGCCGCAAAAAGTATTGAATTCTATTATACAAAAAAGAACAACATATCTTAATGAATTCATTTCAGATGAAAAAGCTTTATTAAATGCATACTTGAAAGCCGTTGCTTCGAGAAATGACCCGCACTCTGTTTTTTTAGATGCTAACGAAAAACAACAATGGGTCACTCATCTTTCGAAAGAAGAATTGTCTTTTGGATTTGAGATAGAGATTACAGAAAATGAATTGTACAAGGTTAAAGAAATGGTGCCAGGCGGTGCAGCCTGGAATTCCAAGCAAATTGAAGTGGGGGATTTCATTGAACAGATTGAATTAGTGAGCGGCAAAAAGTATTTGGTTGGCATCGATTCTGATCATGATTTCTATGAAATTTTTCTATCCAAAGAGAACAAAACACTTGCTTTTTATTTGTCTAAGCCGGATGGTTCAAAAGTGAAAACAAGATTGACCAAAGGCAAAGTAGAAGTTTTTGATAATGTCATCAACGGATACGTTTTTCAAAAAGACAAAGAGAAATTG
>JACMQM010000223.1 GCA_014376985.1 Cytophagaceae bacterium
AAAGTAGAGAGGAAGGGATTCGAACCCTCGAAACAGTCACCCGTTTACACGCTTTCCAAGCGTGCTCCTTCAACCACTCGGACACCTCTCTATTTGCAGTACTAAAAATCGAACGAAGAGCAAAAGATGGATTGCACTGTTTCTCGCTCTATTTTCTCTTAAGGGTCACAAATAAAGTGAATAATTTCCGATACTCCAACTCTTACCTTTCCTCTTCGGTTAATTCACCTCGTAAATCCATTTGCAGGTATTTAGCCGGGTCACTTTTGAAAGGATCGTTGCCCAGAACAAACATCATTTTGGCCAGTGCCGCTTCGGTGGTCATGTCGCCGCCGCCGATTACTCCGCTGCTTTTTAAGTGTTTACTGGTTTGGTAACGGCCCTGAACGACTGTTCCGCCGGGACATTGAGAGACGTTGAGAACCACTACGCCGCGGGCCACGAGTTGGCGTAAGGCCGGCTCCAGCCAAGGGTCAGTAGGTGCATTCCCCATCCCGAAGGTTTCCAGGATCAAACCTTTCATGTCCGGATCGGAAGTCAAGGCTTCGAACACCGATTCTTTTATTCCAGGATAAAAGCGTACGATGCTGATGTTCTCTTCTAACTTATCGTAGAATTTAAATTTCGTTTTACCCGGCTTGCGGATGTTGGCGTGGTGGTAATCAATGCGGATACCCGCTTCGGCCAATAAAGGATAGTTGTAAGAAACGAAAGCGTCAAAGTACGCACTGTGCGTCTTGCGGGCACGGTTGGCGCGGTACAGGTGCCCGTCAAAGTAAATGGAAACTTCCGGAGCACAGGCTTCGCTGTTGTGTATGTCTGCGGCGATCATGATCGCGGTGATTAAATTTTCACGGGCGTCTGTACGCACCGATTCCAAAGGCAATTGCGCACCGGTGAAGACCACCGGTTTATCCAGGCCTTCCAATAAAAAGCTCAGGCCCGAAGCCGTATAGGCTGTGGTATCCGTACCGTGGAGTACCACATAACCATCGTAACGATCCGTGCTCTCCCCGATCAGTTTCGCCAGGTCAATCCAGTCGGAAGGTTTCACGTTGGAAGAATCCAGTGGTGTATCCGTGGCGATCAAAGTAATGTTCGCACTTAAACGAAGCAACTCCGGAACGGCTTCCGACAAACGAGAGAAATCACGGGGCACCAACACTTCGTCTTTACTGGTGGTAGAGCCGATGCCCATGCCCATGGTACCTCCTGTATAGATCACGAGTACTTCAATCCCAAAGGGAGAACGGTTGACTAAAAAAGGATCTTTTTTAAAGCGCATAAAAGAGTTGTTTAGCGTTTGTTGTTGTTATCTGTATGACTTCTTCCACTTCCATTTTCTTTACCTCCGCCACCTTATGTGCTACGATAGCGATGAAAGAAGGTTCATTTCTTTTTCCACGGTGCGGGATAGGCGCCAGGTAAGGACAGTCCGTTTCCAATACCAAAGACTCTATCGGTAGTTCTGCTACCACCTTGTCCAGTCCACCGTTCTTAAAGGTCACTACCCCACCGATGCCCAGCTGAAAACCAAGGCTGATCGCGTCTTGCGCCTCTTCGGCCGTGCCGGAGAAACAATGAAAGACACCTTTCAAATCCGGCAAAGCTAGGGATTGAATGATGTCGTAGGTTTCTTTAAAAGCATTGCGTGTGTGGAGAATAACCGGCAATTTATGTTTGGCCGCTAATCGCAATTGTATCTTCAAAGCTTCCTCCTGGTAAGGCAACGTTGTTTTGTCCCAATGCAGGTCAATGCCTATTTCCCCTACCGAAACGAATTTGCGTTTGTTCAGCCAGTCCTCTACCCGGTACAATTGTTTTTCAAAATCCTTCTTCACGTAACAAGGATGCAAACCCATGCTCGAGAAACAAATGCCTTTGTACTTCTCCTCCAACTCCAGCATGCCATCGATCGACGTTTCGTCCACGTTCGGCATGACGAAAGCTGCCACACCGGCCAGCTGAGCTTGTTCCAGTAAGAAATTTATATCCGCTTTGAATTCCTCTGAATACAAATGCGCGTGTGTTTCTATGATCTTAGACATAGCGCCTCTTCTTCCATTCTACACCCGTAGGTAACACAAAATAAACCAACAGACAAACATTAAAGATCGTCTGGTAAATATCAAGAATCAGCAAATGACTGAGCCATGAATTTTTAAAGGGAACACCCGTGACTTTACACATCAGGTAGACCCTCACGATATGAATAATAAAAGAAAAAAAGAATAGACAAATGCCATCCAACAAATCAAAGCAACCGAGTGCGACAATGAACAAAGCAAAGACAGAATGCACCCCCAAATAAAACTGACACAGCCAGGGCGTTCGCTCCACGCCTTTGAGCCAGCGCTTGCGTTGTTTGAACAAATCCTTGAAGGTATCCAAAGGTTGTGTCCAGACCAGAGCTTCCGCACCCAGGAACAAACGGTGTATGTAATTCTTTTTCTTCAGGGCCAAATACAAATCCAGGTCCTCCGTGACCGAAAAAGGAATCGCTTCGTAACCACCCACCGCATCATAAGCCGCTTTGCTAATGACCATATTATTTCCTACAGCTGTTACCTGCAAATGCAATTGATCGGCCGTATACATAAAACCCAAAGCCTCCATCCACTCAAAGGTTTGAAAGAGGTGAAAATTATTCTGATGCGCCACGAAAGTCGTTCCCGAAGCCGCATCCGCCCCTTCCCGCTGCAAGCCCAGCAGCATACCTTTGATCCAATCTGGATTCACAGAAATGTCCGCGTCGGTAATGAAAGCGAATTCACCGGTTACTTTTTTAAATAAGGTGGCGAGTACATTCGGCTTGCCTTTCAGATTGCTTAAGGCAGAAGGTTCAATAGAAACCAATTCAATGTGTGGATGTTTAACGATAAATGCTTTTACCAAAGAAGCCGTCTTGTCATCGGAGTCATCGTCGCCGACTAGTATTTGTATTTTATCTTTGGGATAATTTTGATCGACTAAGGCTTGTAAGCATCGGATGATATTGTCTTCCTCATTCCTCGCAGCGATAAGCACAGAAACTTTCTTTTCGCTCTTCACTATCCACTCTTCACTCTTCACTTTTCTCTCTTCACTCTTCACCCTTCTCTCTTTACCCTTTACCCTCGCCAGTACAACAAATATAACCATCGTCATACTTAGGTACGATGCTAATATAACTAACAAGAAATAGTATAGATAGTCCATCATAGCCATTCAAAAGTATACCCGTTAGCTAAACAATAATCAATATAGCGCGGCAATAAATTCTTCATTTGCTTCTCCGCTTTGTAACTGTCGTGAAAAACAATGATGCTTCCGGAGCGTGTTTCTTTACAGCTTCTTTGAAAAGCGGTTTCTAGATTCAAGTGTTTGTTGTAATCACCCGTCAGCACGTCCCACATGATGATTTCATAATCCGGCAGCAGCGCCTTCAACTGATTGCCCTTGATGCGACCATAAGGCGGGCGGAACAAGCGCCTGCTGTTATTGGTCGATACCGAACTTCCCGTAACCTGTTCCATGATCTCGTCACACAGTTTTACTTCTTCGAGGTAATGTTCCACCGAATAGGACCATCCCTTGACGTGATGATAGGTATGATTGGCATAGGCTTGTTCAGCCGCCACACGCTGCATAACAGCAGAATGCTTTTTCACGTTATCCCCTACTACAAAGAACGTCGCTTTTACGTTTTTCTCTTTCAACACGTCCAGCACCCATTCCGTAACGCCTACTGCAGGACCATCGTCGAAGGTGAGGTAAATCGTTTTGCCAACATTCACCCGGCGCCAGGTCAGACGCGGGAACAAACGGGGAAAGAGATTGCGTAAGCCGTAACTGTTCATATTAAGATTCTGTTATCGGTTCTTTGAAATGCAATAAACCCAGCAGCCAGGTCAATCCTAATAAGAAGATGCCGGCGATGCCAGTATTGATGTACCAGGGCAAACTGGTAAAAGTTAATCCGTAATACACCACCATGAACAATACAAAGGCAAGACTTAATTTCAGAATGGTGGTTACCGGAATTTTAACAATGTTATTTCTTTTAATGTAAACGATATAGCCAGCCGACAAGAAGACCGTAGCCAACACCGTGGCCCAAGCTGACGCGTAGATACCGTAGATTGGTACCAGGATAAAGTTCAAGACAATATTGATCAGCACACTGACCAAAATCAAAATGCTCGTTTGCTTTTCATAACCCGTAGAAGTAAGTAACGTACTGTAGATCGCAAACATTCCATGCATCAGAGAAGCGATGAACAGAATGCGCAAGACATTTGACATGACTTCAATTTCTTCCGCAGAACTGTGTACAAAAAGAACGAATAATTTTTCAGGATAGAGAAATACAAAACCACACACCATCGCCATGGGAAGAAAGGCGATCACGTGACCGATTTTAAATGTTTTATACAAAGCCGCCGGATCGCTTTTCAAAAAGGCAAAGCGCGCGAAGAACATCGGCAGTACAATCCACAGGTACATCATCACCGCGTCGAGCCAGCGGTAAGCGCCGGCGTATAAACCGGATTCGGTGCCACCTAATAAACGTTCGATCATGACCTGATCCACGCGTTCATTGAAAGAATACAAAACAGTCACCATGGCAAAAGGCAAACTTTGACGAATGAGAGGAAAGAGTTTTTCCGTATTCAGAGAAGGACCATGCCAGTGAAAGGTGGCGATGTAAAAGACAAACACCAGCACTAACGTGGCAGTGATTGACAAGACACGTGCGTAAATGAAACTCTCTACGCTCACGTGGATATAGAATACAACGATCAGAAAAATGATCAGTAAAAACTTATCGAGAATAGAAGCAAAGGAATCGATAAAGAACTTTTGATGCGCCTGGAAATTTGCCCGGAAGAACATCACCAATTGTACCGCTGCCTGAAAAATGGACAACAACCAAAGGAAATACAGTTCCTGCATACCATAGCCCATGGCATAACCCACCACCGTCATCAATAAGGGATACAAAACCAGTAAAAGTAATTTAAAACCAAAAGCTACAGGAAAGACTTCTTCCATCTTATCCGGTTCACCGGCCAGCTTTTTGGTGACGTATTGATTGATACCGAAATCGGAAAGTGTGGCGAACAAAAAAGACAAAGAAAACAAAGCGGCAAAAACGCCATAGTCCGCATGTCCAATCGTGTCCTGCACTTTGTTGTCAAGCACAATCCAAACCGGCTTAATCAAAAAGTTAAGCACGACGATAAGACCGATATTTCCGATGAACTTTTTAATAAAATCTGCTGATCCTATACTAAAATCAGCCAAGCGAAGTTAAGGTTAAAAAGTTATTTTTTAGTATAAAAATGACGCGTCAGATTTTATAGCTAGCATATTATTGTTAGATTTAACACCTGAATTTTAGGACACGAACTGTTTAACCCTTTTTAGTGACACCACTTTCAAAAAAAGCATTCTGGATCCTATTCACCGTATTGTCTGCTACCACCTTGGCTGTTTTGCTGAGCGAGTGGGCACCGTTGATCATCATGGCGGGATTTGTGTTTTTTGTGATTCTCCTGATGGGTACCGATAGCCTGAATAACCTGTTCTTCTTCAGTATTCCTTTATCTATTGAATTAAAAATTCCGGACCTAGGAGATTTGATGTTTCCTTCAGAACTCATTGCGGTAGTGCTCTTTTGCATCACGGTGGTGAATTTCGCGGCCAGACGTAAATTGTGGCGTAAAGAAGATTATAGTACGGTCACCGGGTCTTTATTAGTGCTTTGGTTTGGATTGCTCGTAGGAACTTGTTTCTCCAATCTTCCTATGGTATCTGCTAAATCACTGATTATCTTCACTATTTACCTGACTACGTTTTATTTGCAATGGAATTTATACCCTGAAGAAAGCGTTCGTAAAATCTATCGGGCCATTGTTTATTATTTTGCAGGCTTGCTATTGGTTTGTTTGCTCACCAGCATAGAACACGCCTCCTTTTTCTTTGCGAGAAACATGGCAAAGAATGTACCTCCTCCTTTCTTTTCAGATCATACGATATACGGAGCCTGCCTGGCCTTTTTCGTTCCGGTACTGTATTACTGGATCAAGACAGCGACTTCACTGTTGCATAAAATATTCTTTACAAGCTGCTTCATTCTATTCACGGTGGCTATTTTCGCCACTTACAGCAGAGCGGTATGGATGAGTTTAATCGTCGTATTAGCTGTCTATTACCTCTTAAAAATAAGAATACCTATAAAAAAATTAACCACTGCATTGGTTTGTTTTCTGATCCTTATCGCTTTGTTTCAGGAAACAGCTGTCGAATTTCTTTCGCAGAACCGCAGTGATTCCAAATCTCGCAGAGCCGAAGTGACCGATCAATTGAAGTCAGTGGGGAATATTTCCACTGATGTATCGAACCTCGAACGCATCAACCGCTGGAAATCCGCGCTCAGCATGTTTTACGACGAGCCTGTGACTGGATATGGACCTGGAACTTACCAATTTAACTTCATTAGCCATCAAAATCCGGAAGATAAAACCCCTATCAGCGTGAATAGAGCAAGCGATAATTTCTCTCAGGGAATAGGCGGCACTGCGCATTCACAATACTTCCTGTATGCAGCGGAAAGCGGCGTCTTTGCCGTGATTGGTTTTATTGCCTGCATACTATATACCATTAAAGAAGCGTTTAACCTGTATTACAACAGCACCGATGAAAAGGAAAAATTGTACATCAAAGCGTTGCTTGGCGGATACATCACCTTTGTCTTTCACTCTTTTTTTAATAACTTTCTTGATATTGATAAATCTGCATCACTGTTCTTTCTCTTTTCTGCCGGAATTATTTTTCTAGCGATAGAAAAAAAGCGAGCACTACATCTTACTAAACAACAAACAAATGGAAATTAATATTTCAACAGTACTGAACATTCTGAATAGAGGCAAGAAATATTTTTTCATTGTTTTTATCTCCACGTTTGTTGTCAGTACAGTCATTGCCTTCCTGTTGCCTGTTATTTACTCTTCAACGGCGGTTCTTTTTCCATTGAATCCCAAATCGTACGATCCGAGAACAAAGTTTTCTTACATGGAACTTTACGGAACAGTAGAAGATGTAAACCGTACGTTTGCCTTGGTTGAATCAGGAATAGTAAGAGATTACATTATCAATAAATATGACCTAGCCACACGTTACCATTACGATACCACACAAGCCAGCGGAGCCTATTACATGCGTAAGGAATACCAGGGTAACCTGGATGTCAAAGAAACCAACAAAGGCGCTATATCCATCACTTTTTACGATAAGGATGCGGACACTGCGGCACTCATCGTAAACGATATCGTTGCACAACTTAACATCATCAACAAATCAATTATCATTGATGCGGTAAAAAAACAATTTACCACGTATCAAAAAGTAATGGTTGAAAAATACAATGGTCTAGACAGCCTGGCAGAGATTTTAAATGCGATAAAGACGCAAAGCAAATCACCCAGCGGAGAAGTAACCAGCATGGAAATGTTTCAAGCCTTCACTAGAGTAAAAGAAGCGGAAGTAAACCTGGAAGCCATTAACGACGATGTGCAAACGGTACAAGTGATTGAAAAAGCGGTTCCAAACTGGAAGAAAGAGAAACCAAAGCGCATGTTCATCATAGCCAGCGCTTGTATCAGTACCTTCATCATTACACTCTTGTTCTTGCTGATTAAGGACAGAAAAGATTTTGAGGAATTGTCGGCTTAGGTTTTCACTCCATCTTACTCCTAAATCTCACGCTGGTGCAAGCATCGAACAAAAAGAAGGTCTTGAAATAATCAAGACCTTCTTTTTGTTACTAACGTCTAACGACTAGCCACTAATGACTATGTCGGATCTATGATACAACTCATATACGTAATGTCATCTGGAAACTCTTGGTCTTCCTTAAAGGCCGTCATGCGGTCGTACAACTGCAAGTGGACGGCATCGGATAACTCCTTTTGTTCGGAGATAAAATCAAATAAACCTTCCTGACCAAATTCATCTCCGTGGTTGTTCATCACTTCTGATACGCCATCTGTATACGCGAACAAGCGTACTTTACCATGAATGTCTACTTTCATTTCTTCTATGAAAGGTAGTTTTTCAAACATCCCTAATATACATGTTCCCTTGTCGAGCCATTGGTGTCCGTCCGTTTCCAGCAACAAAGGAGGATTGTGGCCGGCATTGACACAGCGGATCACTTTTTCCCTGATGTCGATATAAGCTAAGAAAACCGTAATAAATTTTTCGCCTTTGGTATGATTAAAGACTTGTTCGTTGAGTCTTTTGATAATGTCTTTGAGATCGCTGGTGTAAAGCACCAATGTACGAAGGCAAGCCTGAAAGTTAGACATCAGAAGCGCCGCCGGAATACCTTTGCCCGACACGTCAGCCATGCAAACATAGAAGCGATTTTCGTCTAAAGGAATGTAATCGTAGTAATCACCTCCTACTATCTTATTGGGATAATACGAAGCAAATATTTTCAGTTGATCTGTTTGCGGCAAATGATCTGGAATCAGATTTTGCTGCACGCGTTTCGCAATCTCTATTTCTTTTTTCAGTGCTTCCTGTTCGAGGTTCAGACGAGCCAGACGTTTGTTCTCAATCGCTACCAGCGTAATATTGGTAAAGGTTTGAATGAAGGAAGTATCTTGCTCCTCTTGGCTTGCCTTTGCATCCAGCAACAGAATGGCAAGGATCTTATCTTTGTGTTTAACAGGAATCGCCAAACTCAAATCCGCAAAGTCATCGGATAATTTTACTTTTTGGATGGTGTCGATGTCTTTAAGAGCTTCCGGTAAAGACGCCTTACCAACAGAAGCATCTACACCAAAACAAACTTTACAACTCCAGGTGGATTCGTTTACAAAAAGTGCCAGTTTCTTTATTTCTAAACCGGCCAATAAAGTGAAGTGATAAATTTTATAGAGAGATGCCTCCGGCAGGTTGGCATTGATTGCCTTTGTTACCTCCAGCAAAGAGTCCAGCTGCATCTGACGCAAATGCGAATCGCGGTTGCCTGTTGTGTACTCTACCATCTTAGTTTTGATTGAGGATCATAAGCATCTCTCAATCCGTTGCCCAATAAGTTAAATGACAATACGATGAGACAGATACACAAACTTGGTAAGAATACCATGTAGCCACCATCACTCTCCCAGTTGGAGTTGTAGCCTTCGTTGACCATCATTCCCCAGGAAGGCATTGGGGGTTGCACACCTAAACCTAAAAAACTTAATCCCGCTTCAATCAAAACCGCAGCGGCATAATTGGCGGTAGCGATTACGATGATAGGACCAAACATATTCGGAAGAATGTGACGGAAAATAATTCTAAAGTTACCGATGCCTAATGCTTTTGCTGCCTCGATAAATAATTTTTCTTTCACGGATAAGATCTGTCCCCGCACTACTCGAGCGACTTCCACCCACATGGTCAAACCTACTGCAACAAAAGCCACCCAGATGCCTTTGCTTTGCAAGGCCAGACTGATCGCGATCACCAGCATGATACCCGGTATGGACCAGGTGACAGTGAGTAACCACATCACCACCCGGTCGGTCTTGCCTCCAAAGAATCCTGCCAATGCACCTAGTGTCACACCGAGAAACATAGAGATCACCATGGAGATCATACCAATCAATAAAGAGATGCGGGCGCCAAACAACAAGCGTGAAAACAAATCACGACCTGATTTATCTGTTCCCAATATGTAATGGCGGTGTTCGATGTTGAGGGAATTAAACTCCGATACTACTTCTTGGTAGTTTACCTTTTCTGTTTTACCATCGAGTGTGATGTACTCGAAATGATCCCCAACTTTTCTGTAAGAACATGATTTCCCTATACACAACGTTTTATCGTCTCCAAAATAAATGGATCGAATAAAAGGCATGACGTGTTTGGAAATGGTATCCTTCTTACTTCCATACAAAGTAAAATAGACCGAATCACCTTTCAAGGCGTAGTATTCTACAGGCTCTATGCGGTAAGGATTCTCTTGTCCGAAGAACATTTTAGAAATAAAATTCACGTGAGGTACTTCACGTTGCTTGATGGCTTTCAGCATGGTCACTTCAAAGCCCATTGGTTTCTTTTTGATCAGAGGAGAACCGTCGTCAGCATTTGGTGTACTGTCGGGCATGATCAGGTAACCTAAAAAAGCAATCAGGTGAGCCAGTATAATTATTACCGTGGCAGACACCGCGATCGGATTTCTCCTAAAGCGTTGCCATACATAATAACCGGGTGACTTAACAGCAGATTTATTCAATTTAACCATTTACTCTTCTCTACTATTATGCTCCATTAGCCCTTTTTTGGTAGCTAAAAATAATATTTTCTTATACTGCTTATCTAACTCAGACAGCGAAAGCTCTACTTCTTCTTCACTTTGCGGATCGATGCATTTGACCAATTCTTTCGCCATCAATTCCTTCAACACAGGTAAAACAGCTTCCGCAGGCCAGGATAAATTCCTCATCAGGTCTTGAAAAGAGGTAACGAAATACAATTCGTCGAGTACATCAAATTCTTGATCTGTCACGGTTTTATCAACTGACTTGTCTTCCTTTCCAGGTGTACTTACCTGCTCTGCCAGCAAGGGCAGAAATCACAACATACCAGGGGTAGATAGTGGCCACCTCCGCGTATCTTACTAAGTTAAAAGGTTTATTATAAAATCGGGTAATTTCATGGATAAAAATTCCATCCATAAGCCACCGAAAACCATATATTGCTATGATCCATGGAATTAGAACAGGACTCATAAAAGCCAGTAAAGGCAGCAAAGCATAGAAGAGATTGGCCAGAAAAACACCCAATGCGATGCGCTGTACATGAGCCAACCGATAGGCGCCCCATTTACTTGCCCATCTTTTTCGTTGATAGTAGAATACGGACCAAGAGTAACAAGGTTCTGTAAAGACCAGCGTCTCCCTGTTCTTAGCAAAACTCACCGCTTGGGGATCCTGCTGATAGACCTGATGCATTAAAAACTCATCATCTCCCGAAGCCAAATGGCGGTTAAGTGCATAGGGATCGTCTTCTACCAATGATTTTTCATATAAAAGGTTTGCTCCATTGCACATGGTAGGATAACCCTGTTGCCACAAGGCCGCGCCACTGCCAATGAGTGAAAATAATTCGAGCTTCTGAAAATCCGTCAAAAAAGTTCGCTCCGTCTCAAAAGCGACGGGGCCAAAAACAAAACGTGCACCTGACGTTTCCGCGTGCTGCATCATACTTTTCGCCCAGTTCTTACCTGCGGTGCAATCTGCATCTGTAGTTAATATCCAGGAATGTGAGGCTTGGGATACACCATAAGCTATGGCTTGTTTTTTTCCAAACTTTCCGTCGCCCAAGGCCAACACACGCAATGAAAAAGGGAAAGAAGAAAAAGACTCCAACGTCGGTTCAAAAAGATCTTCTGAATGATCGTTGACCAAAATAACTTCCAGCAAAGCCGCCGGGTAGTCTTGCTTTGACAAAGCCCTCAACAACGGATCAATCCGGGGTGCTTCGTTGCGGAAAGCAATCACGATGGTGATCCCTTGTGTGGGTATTGCAGCGGTCAAAGAAGTCACACTTATGGCATACCATCCACGAAGCAGGTAGATCATCCATGAAGTATAAATCAGCGCCATGATGAGCAGTATGATCATTGTTGTTTCAGTCTATGGTTAATCCACACATTGCGCAAGGTCAATAACGAACCAACCAGTCCTGGTACCATGACATTGACAAACCAAAGCAGTAAACTTGCTGCCAATACTTGAATCATCGAAGTATTCATGTCCTTGAAGAATAACGTCACCGCCAATTCTCTCGGACCAAGATCAAGAAAAGAAGGAAAAAAAGACTTGAGCATAAAGGCGGAGGATATTCCACTGAGCAAATCAATCGTGCTTTCTTTCACACCGAGAATAATAAGAATCAGATAAAACTGAAAGGTGAATACCAGGTAACGAAAGGCCGACACCATAAAGACAATCGGCTTCTCCATGCCATGCTGCGTCCAGGGATACAACAGATCGGTAAGAAAAGTATAAGAACCGCTAAGCCTGCGGGTAAGCCACACGGCAATGCGTGTAGAGTAAAGAAAGAAAAACCAGAATGCCGATACAAACAAGATCAATCCTGTCAGTAACCACAAGTATTGCTTGTGCCAAAGAAATAACCCCAGCGTTAATCCTCCAAACAAAACCGTGGCGTACAATTGTGCGATACGCGCAATGGATAAAACACCTGCGCCTTTCCAACCCGAACCTGTTGGTATGGCTTCTGCACGTCCCATGTATTCGCCGATCCCTCCGGGCAATACCAGACTATAAGATAAACCGGTCAAGGTAGTTTTATAAGAATGAAGGTAAGTGATCGAAAATCCAAAATGCCGCATGAGGTAATACCATTTGTAGGCTTCCAATCCCCAGTTGAGCGGCATGAGCAAAACTACCCAGAAGATCAGTTCACTATTCTGCAGCTGCAACAATTGCCACAGTCCTTCCAACTGCATGGAATTTCTACGGGCAATCTCCAAAATGACAATAAAAGGGATAAAAAAAGAAATAAGCTTCCAGTATCGGAAGAACTTAGGTTTACTTTCTTTTAGTAATGAGGCTAAGTGGTTAACTTGCATAGATGGGCAAAATTGTAAAAGCGGTCACCAAAGAACGAATCATACTGGGAATGGACCCTGGTACGACCATCATGGGCTATGGAGTGATCCTGATTAAAAACAAAGAAATCAAATTGCTCCAGTACGGTGTCATCAAGCTCAGCAAATACCCTAACCACGC
>JACMQM010000224.1 GCA_014376985.1 Cytophagaceae bacterium
TAAAAGAAAGATTCAACAAGGAATGCAAAGTTCTCAATCCTGTCTGATCAGAGGTACAGTTCAAGTAGACGAATGTTTGATTGGAGGTCCCGAAGAAAACAAACAAGGGAGAAGCTTAGACAGTAATAAACACAAGGTATTGATGATGGTTGAGCAAGTCAAGAACAAGAAAGGAAAGACAACAATGGGTAGAGCTTATGCCCAAAAAATAAACGGTTACTCTGCCGACGATTTTAGACCTGTTATGCAAAAAATACATTGATTCAAGATCAAACGTATTGACAGATAAATGGACAGGCTATACTCCTTTGAAAATTGATTTTGAAAATTTGAAACAGACAAAGTCGGATAAAGGAAAGAGTTTTCCTTTGATGCATATCCATATCATGAATCTGAAAGGATGGCTTCGAGGAATACATCATCATTGTTCTAAGCAACATCTACAAGTTTATCTAGATGAATACCACTTTAGATTTAATCGCAGAGCTGATAGAAAGAAAATGTTTGAATCCTTAATTTACAGAATGGTAATGACCACTCCATTATTTATGGCATTTAAAGATCTGTAAGCCTAATCCTAAAGACAATTAAAAAACTTAATAATAAATACTTTTTTTTCATAGCGATTAATTGAAAGACTAACTTAACAGCATCTATTCCCCAATATTCTGCTTTACTAAGCAATGCTGCGGTACATTCTAAATTAACTAATTTATTCTGTTTACCTTAATCTCTTTTATAATAAAATGGCATCATCTTAGTATTTTACAAATCGTTAATAAATAGAAATAAATCAGGGGGCCGCGTGAGCCCCCCGATTTATTTTCGTAATCTCAAGCATATTATTTCTTTTCTACATGAACAGTATATGTATTGGTTACTGTTAAGTATTGAACGATATAAGAACCATTAGCCAAGCCTTCGCCAAGGGAAATCGAAGTTTCCTCTGCACTCGTATTTTGCTGTTCTAAAATCCTTCCATAAATATCATAAACTGTTATAGCTGCTTCTTCAGCATAGATTTTACTCACTACAAATGAACTGGAGAACGGGTTAGGGGCAATTAATACCGGTGCTCCACTAAGTTTATTAAAGTGTACAGCAATAATTTTACTGGATGTTTGAGTCCCGTCTTTATCGTGTTGAATCAATCTGTAATAGGCAAGACCTGATGTTACTTCTCTATCTTTGTACGGATAGGTCAATACATTATTACTGTTACCCGCACCAGGAATATGAGCAATGGAGATAAAATTTATGCCATCGAATGAGCGTTGTAAATCGAAGTATTCATTATTCAGCTCCATGGCTGTTTTCCATAATAAATCCGCACCGCTGGGGTTTCCAATACCGATGAAACTAATTAATTCTACGGGAGCGGTACAGGTTGGCACTACAATTTGTTTAGTTTGTTGAAAAGTCTGATTACAGGTATTATCCGTCACTTCCAATTTTACAGTATACGTTCCAGCTCCTCCATAATCATAGGTTGGCGTTGCATTACCGGTAACATCCCATGTTCCATCGTTGGTAAAATCCCAACGTATCGCTGCCGTGTTTTCTCCAATTATATTTCTGGAATATGTGATAAAATTATGGGAAAATTGATATTGACAAGTGCCTCCAACTTTTGAATTGTTTATTCTAAGGTCTGGATTTAACCAGGGCTCATTAGCTATTCCCCTATAAATAGTGGGGTAAGGGCCTGGACCAGCATTCAAAGTAAAACCAGTAGAACTATAACCACAAGTAGCAGCCGAACCATCTGGATTGGATATTACCCCTATGTAAGTAGGGTTAGCCAAATTACTAACATTGGTAACATAAATCTTTCCATCTATACCTAGCTGCATGGTACCTATTTCAGTTATGTTATTTGAACTCGCTGATGAAAGCACAGTAAGTGTAGAAGTTGATAAATCAAGGTGGTAAAGTTTCTGACCAGTTAAATCGGAAAAGTATAACATATTCCCACTTGGTGAAAACTCTAATCCATAACCCAACGACAATCCTAACGTAGGCGTAACAGCACTGTATATATTAGTCCCGATTGTGCCTATGATTCTGTCCCAATTAAATACTTGAACACTATTATTACCTATAAAAGCGACTTTAGTTTGGCATCGATTAAATTTCATAGTTCCGTTATCTGTTCCTCCAACCCATGGATTTGCGGCTTGTTTGCTTACAGCAGAAACGCCAGCCGTCGTAACATGCCATACCCAAAATTCATTTACACCTCTTGCTTTACTTGCTACCCAATAGCCTCCTGTACCATCCGCACCTGCGGTTATTGATTCGTCAACGTCAGTCCCTGTCGCAATATTTGTAGCACCCGAATAAGTTACAGTAGTCCCGCTTTTTGTTACCAGGTAATAATTTATCCCAGTGAAAGTGGCACCTCCGCCCCCTCCTGTTCTATCATTTCCAGTAAATAGATAATACCTGTCATAGGTACCCGAAGCACCAGTTGTTGGACTAATTCTATTCACCGCAGGATCCGGAAATGCAACGCAACCATCCGTTGAAGATGAGCCACCCAATACACCCCCCACATTTCCATTCGCACCATCGTACAAACGAACGTTGCTAGAGTAAAGCATAACGTTACCAAGAGTATCAGTCATGGTAGTTGAAGCTTCTTGACCTGATTCATTGGATGGGTTTCCCAGTAAGACGGAAGGAACACCTACTCCAGAAATCGGAAAACTCATACCAGCCTGCTTTCCAAACATCCATTTAGGAGGAACAGTATATGGTCCTGTCAATTGACTATATGCAGCTGGTATTAATAAAAAAAAAGAAAATAATGCAAGGAGTAGACATTTTTTCATAATCACCATATTTATTACATGACAAATATTAAGTATATACGTAAGCAGTTAGAAATGTAACTTCTTAAATATATTTTAATATTCCCTATTAATCAATTATTTAATACGTTTTGGAAGGTAACACGGTTACTTAATAAAAAACAATTGCAGTTAACGTATATTAAGAAAATATAGATAAATCACACGAACAAATTAGCATTATTGAATTAAAAAAGCGGTACTAAAGTAAAAAAACTGTTTTAACCCCAAAAAAAGAGCTAAAACAATAATTCAATTAATAGAATTAAGTATTAGTGAAAATCAAACACATTTTAACAAAAAAGACTAAATATTCTTAACAATCAATGAATTTAAAGCCACTACTTGAGGAATTAAGAGCTCTTTTTCTGAATTATCTATTAAAAATGAAGCTCGCTTCTTCGTTTCCTCCTGAGGCATTTGATTGGAAATGATATTTCTAATTTGATCTTCGCCGCGCTGGGGATCTCTTTGCAAAACCCTTTTAATTCTTAATTCGTCCGGTGCATGAACTACTGCGATGAAATCTAGTTTGTCAGCGCTTTCGGAAGCAAACAACAAAGCGGCTTCCTTTACTAAATAAGACGCTTTATGCTCATTTATTTTTATCCAGCTGTCAAAATCTCTCCCGACGGCAGGATGTATGATGCTATTCAGTTGCTGAAGTTTGTCCGGTGATTGGAATACGATAGAAGCAATAAACGATCTGTTATATACGTCATTGATAAATGAATCCGCTCCAAAAATACTTGATATAGCTTTTCTAGTATCCAAATTATTAGACACTATCCATTTGGCCCTATCGTCTGCATTGTAAACGGGTATTCCCAGCACAGCAAATATTTGACAAACTGTACTTTTCCCACTTCCGATACCCCCTGTTACACCCAGCAGAAGCGGTTTATTTGGCATGTTTTAATGAAAATACGGCAGGAGTAATAGTGTAATCGCGTATATAATCCGGGAAGTCCAGTAATACAGGAACAAGTGTTTGGGTCTTGTTGTCGATCATATTATAATCCAGAATGATTTTATACTTGGCTTTCTTTTCGATTTCAAAATATTCTTCCTGCACAAAGTACTCTACCTTAAACTCTGTTTTAGAAAGTACTTGTTGTAATGAATCAGGAAAGCCGATCAAAGTAGTCTGAATTATTTTTTCTCTTTTCCCAAAAGGAGCTACATCAAACAATAAATGCGCTTCATGAAAATCCACTTCGAGTTTGTGTGAAATAATGGATTTCAAATCCAGCAAGGTATCTACAGCTTTTAAAATTTTGTTCTTGATCGTTAACTCCAATGTATCAGGCATAGCCATAATATCCGCTGAAGGACCATGCACTGTTATGTAATCTGGTTCAAGGTATATTTTACTGCTGATGCGGTATGGTGGTTGAAGTTTTAGTTTTTCAGTATTTAAAGAAAGAAAAACTTTTTTCTGCAAGATTACTTTGCTTTCCACTTCAATGGAATCTGTAATGAGATGATTGATTTTTAGTTTGCCTAAATTCGGAATCAAATAACCTAATAAACGAGACGTGGGTACTATGTGCGCTCCTTTTACCGATGATAAAGGAATTTCTGCGGGAGAAAATCTAAAAAAAAGGCTTCGTTTTAACAGTTCCCAACCTGTTCCCGATGCATTGAAAGCCACTGAAACTTTAGAGCCTTTCTCTATTGGAGAAGACGTACTATCCGGCACAAAATGTACCGGATAGAGAATGTCAGCTGCATACTCTCCCCCCATGGCATTCAGCACCCAAAAACAAGCGGCTGTAACCAGGCAAAGCAAGTATGCTTTGTAATCGTATCGTAGGTATTTCCTCAATGGATCTAGAATGTTTTATCGGAAGTGCTCCCGATACCTGCTTTTTCTATTTTCAAGCGAGTGCCTTTTGTATCTACTTCTAACCATACTGTCTCATCTGATTCAATAGAGTAGATTTTACCATGGATACCGCCTAACGTTTGTACAAAATCACCCTTCTTCAATGCTTCTCTAAAGTTCTTTTGTTCTTTTGCTTTCTTTTGTTGCGGACGAATCATGAAGAAATACATCACGATAAAAATTGCTCCGAAAAAAAGCAATTGAGGAGCTTGAGAAATCCATGAACCACCTTGTAAAAACACCATTGCAAATTCGTTTGTCATAATAAATTAATTATATGCTAGATTAAATTGATACTATTTGTTACTGTTTTTTGTAAGGACCCTGTACATCCGGAATCTTCGGTGTTACTTTTCCCTGAATCTTCAACAATACCACTTCAGCTGCGGTGTTGGCAATTACGGTAATGGTTTTGTGAAACTCACCCGGGCGGCCTTCACTATTGTATACGACTTTGATCAACCCTTCTGCTCCTGGTGCAATGGGGTCTTTTGTCCATTCAGGCAATGTGCAACCGCAAGATGGTCTTACATCTTCCAGAATTAAGGGATTGTCACCTGTGTTTTTGTACTTAAAGATATAAGATACTTTTTCACCTTCCTTGATGGTACCAAACTCATGCACGGTATCCGCGAATGCGATTGATGTCAATGCTTTTGTCGCAATACTATCGGAAGCTACCATAGAAGTATCTGTCGAATTTTCTTTCTCTTCAGAACAAGCGCTTGCCATTACAAAGGCAGCCAATACAATTATAAATCCTATACTTTTTTTCATGCTTAAGCGAAAATTAAATAAACTGTTTACTCTAATATATAAACCTGATCGTCAATTGATCCTCGGTGGTACAATTTTCCTAATTATCGAGCGATAAATCAATGGGCAGCCCCATTATTTTTACCCCCTGAGCGGTTATTTATTATCAATTAATCCTCTTCCGCTTTTCCTGATCTTGCCTTCGGTCAGAAGTTCAGCTGATATCTTGTCTAATAGTCCGTTTACAAACTGCTTACTCTTTGGTGTGCTGTATGTTTTTGACAATTCTATGAACTCGTTGATACTTACTTTTACTGGTATACTTGGACAGTAGATCATTTCTGCGAGCGCCATTTTCAAAATGATCTTATCCAGTACAGCCAAACGCTCCATGTCCCAATTTTGTACTTTGGCATGGATTAAGGCTTCAAACGGTTCGTCATTCTTTACTGTATTGTCGTAAATATCTTTGAAGTATTGCTTATCATCTTCCCAATTTAGAGAAATTTCTAATACCAGTTGGTCCGGATCAATGTCAGTTCCGACAGACTTAAGCGTTTTCACTACCATTCCTTTTACAATGGCCTTGTTTTCGATCCAGTTCAAATCATCACTTTCCAATATATCTTCGATGTGTTTGACCTTGAGAATGGAATTTTTAAAGAGATCAAGGATGATCGCTTTGTCTTCTTCCTGATCTGTGCTTGCCTTTTGCTGGTATTCCTTATACTCTGGCAAAGCCAATAAATATTCTTTGTAATAGGATTTGACGGCATCTCTAGGAAAATCTGCCTTATGACGTGCCCCTAGTTCTTGAAGTCTGGGATTGTTTTTTAATTCCAGTAACACTTTATTATTCTTCAATTTAAAAAATACATCCGGGATATTTTTGCTGATGTGTTTGGTCTTTTCGTGCAATTGATCTTCTTCTGTCACTTCTGCCAGAGAAACCAATAGATTCAAAATAGAAAGGTATTCGCGGTACACTTCGTCGACGTCGCGCAGCATGACACGTTGAAAGTGCGTACGATCGTTTTGATTTTGACTGTGGTATTGCGCCAGTGCTTTAGCAGCGGCCTTTACGATGGTGGGATCGGGATGTTCTTCTACTTGCCTGGATTCTTCTACTACTTGGCGGTACCATTTATCGGCCACTGAAAATTGAGCTTTCAATGCACCCTTGTCCTGAGGTTCCATGGTTTTCATGTCGGGAGCAAAAAACTCTTCCAACAATTCAGTACCCATTTCAAAATTGGATTGCTTGGCGATTTCAAGAGCATACAAGGCCTGCATGGCTTTGATTCGAAGTAACCTACGGTTAAGCATATGTAGTGTAAAAGAACGTTTAAGTAAGAGCTGACAAGCTTTTTTACCTGATTAAACTCAGATTATAAAATAGAACAACAGATCCGCTAATGGGCTTCAATATCCTGTCAAACGAATGATTAGAATGATTGAAATGATACTTATGGTCTAAATTATAATAGGATTAGGGTACAAAAGTAATTGTTTTAAGGCTTGATTACAATCTTTATCTCCCGATATTTGTTACATCACACACGAATCATGGGATCACTCAGTTACCTCAACAAATATTTATATAAATACCGCGGAAGCCTACTCATGGGTCTTCTTTTCACGATATTTTACAATGTTTTTGGAGTCATTCAAGGACCAATGATCAGAAAATCGATCGATAGTTTGTCGGTTGTATTGGCAGGAGAAAAAAATGTAGCGGAAGCCAATACTCAAATTCTTATATATGGCTTGGTAATTCTAGGTACCACCCTAATCAGTGGAGTTTTTCTGTATTTTCAACGTAAAACAATCATTGGCATGTCCAGGATGATTGAATACGATCTCAAAAATGAAATCTACAAACATTACCAACAATTGCCGCTAAGCTTTTATAGAAAAAATAATACCGGTGATTTAATGAACCGCATTTCTGAAGATGTGAATCATGTGCGCAATTATTTGGGACCGGCCATTATGTACAGTATAAACTTGGTGATTCTTTTTGTCATTACCATTTCCATCATGATTGAGGTGAATCCAACCTTGACACTCTATACTATTATTCCATTGCCACTGCTTGTCATTACCATATACAGCGTTCATAACCGCATCAGTGCCCGTTCAGAAGAAATACAAAAGTCACTTTCCAATCTTTCTACTTTTGTACAGGAAGCTTTTTCTGGCATCCGTGTTTTAAAATCTTACTCTCGTGAAAAAAAATCTATTGACCAATTTCACTCCATGAGTAATGAATACAAAGACAAAGCATTGGGGCTAACTTTAATTAACTCTTTGTTTTTTCCTATCATTCTATTTCTGATCGGCATGAGTACGGTCATGATCATTTGGGTTGGAGGAAAGCAAGTGATTGATGGCACTATTACCAATGGTAATATTGCCGAGTTTATATTTTACCTCAATAAACTCAGCTGGCCCGTTGCTTCATTAGGCTGGATCACTAGTATGGTGAGACGTGCAGAGGTTTCACAGGGAAGAATTAATGAATTTCTAAACACGCATACTTCTTTGTCTTCCGATGAAGGCTTGATGCCTACCATCAAAGGTAATTTACGTTTTGATAATGTCACCTTACAATATGCCAATTCTAAAACAAAGGCATTGAAAAGTATTAGCTTCGAGATTAAAGCGGGTGAAACGTTAGCTATTGTAGGGAATACCGGATCAGGCAAAAGTACGATAGCTTATTTAGCTTGCAGGCTTTATGATCCGACGTCAGGTACTATTTCTGTGGATGGTATTCCTTTGAAATCCTTGGATCTCCAGTATTACAGAAGCTATACTGGTTTTGTACCGCAGGAAGTATTTTTGTTTTCTGATACCATAAGAGCCAATATTCAATTTGGTAAAGATCACGCAACAGAAGAGGAAGTTCTTATGGCAGCTAAACAAGCAGGCCTTTCAGATAATATTGCGCATTTCCCTGAGCAATACGATACCATACTGGGAGAGCGAGGTATTACCTTATCAGGAGGCCAGAAGCAAAGAGTATCCATTGCCAGGGCTTTGATAAGAAATCCTCAATTGCTGATCCTGGATGATTGCCTTTCTGCTGTAGATACTCAAACAGAAGATGAAATTTTGGGTCACCTCAAGACAGTGATGCGGAATAAAACAAGTCTGATCATTTCACACCGTCTATCCAGTGTAAAGTTGGCCAACCGGGTCATCGTATTGGAGAACGGAGAAATCAAAGAGGAAGGCACTCATGAACACTTGATTCAAAAAGGAGGTATCTATTTTCAAATGTATCAAAAGCAGATTGTCGACAAACAAACAAACGTTCAGGAATATTTATAATATTAGTAATTTTAGATATATTGATAAGCTCCAAAATATGACCACTATGAAAACTATATATACGAAGTTCTCTTTCTGTTGCTTCATGCTTTTGTTTACTTCTATTGCTCTTCAGGCACAGCAACTCCAAGTTAAAAACACCAAAAATGGAAAAGTTCGTACGTTAAAAGCGAATCAATCTTTTTCTTTCAAACTATCAGAAGATGATGATTATAAAAAAGGCAAGATTCAATCTTTCACAGACAGTTCATTGGTGATCTTTACGCCGGAAGAAGAAGACATACAATTGCGCGAAGTAAAATTAAGAGAAATTTACGCGATAAGAAAAATGAGCTGTTTGCATAAAGTAGGTTATGCTGCAGGAGCGGTATTAATAGTAGGTGGTGTAGGAACAATTCTGGAAGCACCAAGCATTGCTGGCGATGACGGCAGCGATTGGTTGGTAAGAGGTGCGGGACTAGTTATTACAGCCGTTGGATTGGTCCCTTACCTGATCAAACCGAAAGAATTTGTGCAGGGTAAAAATGCGGAATATGTAATTGTGAAATAAATAATAGTGATCAGTGGTCAATAAAAAAAAGCGTTAGACAATCTAACGCTTTTTTTTATTCCATAAACTGCTGCGTTAGCACCATCTGGCTGGCCCCTAAATCCCCTAAAGGGGACTTAAATTTAAACTACGTTTTCTTTGCTACAGACATATTGTTCCTAACGGGACAAATTCAGTGAATTCTATTCATTGACAATTTACCACTTCCTTCTTCACCACTTTTCCCTTCGCATTATAATACACCCACTCTCCTGTTTTTTGTTCTCCTTTATAATTTCCTTTTGATTTTATCCTTCCTTTCTCATCGTAATGAATGGCAGGACCATTTTTATCTCCATCGGTATAAGTAGCCTGAAACTCTATGATGCCACTGGGTCTGTAAAAAATAAATTCGCCGGAAGGTTGTCCGAAACTGTAATGCCCTTTATTCTGAATGAATCCATTTTCATAATAGGTGATCCAAAGGCCTTCGTATACTCCCTCTTTGAAAACACCTTTTCTTTTGATTTGACCATTGGTATAATATTCCCAAGTACTGTCTTCCTGAATTCCCGCCTTCCAATACTCCACTGTTTGTAAGCTGCCATCAAAACCATAGGTCTTGATGGTGCCGTCTCGTCTACCGTTTTTGTAATTCTCCTCTGCGTTGAGCTGCCCGTTGGGATATAATAATTTCCATGCACCCGTTTTCTTGCCGTTTGAATCCAGCATTCCTTCTTCTTTCAATTCTCCTGTAACGTAGAAGGATTGAGCCTTTTGTCCATTGCAAAAATGTGCAACAGTTATTAAAAAAATGACAAGGATCAGTTTTTTACTCTTCATCAAAACGTTCGGTATGTGTAAACTCGCCTTCCATATAATACTTCCACTCGCCCACCAATTCATCGTTTTCGTAAACACCTTCCGCTTCCAGGTTTCCTAAATCAGAGTAATATTTCCATATGCCGGTACGCTGTCCATTTAACATGGCTCCTTCTCCAGAGAGTTTACCGTTAGGATAGAAATACTTCCATTTCCCTTCGGGATTACCGTCTTTAAAGTTACCGATTACAGATACCGTGCCATTGTCATAATAGCTCTTTAGGTTTCCGGTACCCGCTTTATACGTGCCTTTCAAGAGCTGTTTGCCATTCTTATCAGAGAGCGGCCCTATATCCATTAGTCTTCCTTTTACATATGTTTCTTCACTCATGAGTACACCCGTATCCCAATAATTTTTCCATTTGCCTTCTTCTATTCCATCGACATAATTCCCTTCTGACTCTACTCGCCCGGAAGCGTAATACTCTTTCCACAAACCTTCTTCTTCACCCATCACATAAGAACCTTCCTGCTTCACTTTGCCATTGTCATGGTACACTTTCCATGGGCCGTGTTCAAATCCTTTTACAAACAAACCTTCCATAAAAGGCTTGTCATTTTCATGATAGCTTTTCCAGACACCTACCTTAATGCCATTTATATATATACCAATCGAAGATAACTCCCCATTTTCATGATACTCTTTCCACTCGCCTTCTTGAATCCCTCTTATGAAAAGGCCTTCAGCGGCTAATGTATCGGTATCGTAATATTCGTTCCAGTATCCTTCACGTTTGTTGGAGCGGAAATATCCTTCACTTAAAATAGCTCCGTTTTCATGGTAATCCAGCCAAAGACTATCCATGACACCTTTGGTATAAAAGCCTAATGTTTCAAATGTGCCGTCCGGAAAAAATTCTTTGTACAAGCTATCTTCTTTGCCAACGACATAATACGTAAGCGCTGCGACTTTCCCGTTGTCATGAAACTCAGTCAACAAACCTTCTTCTTGTCCATTAATAAATTGAACAGTGGCTTTCACTTTGCCATTTTCATAATAACTTTTTGATTCGCCATTTTCTAAACCATTGGCATAATTGATTTCTATGCTTTTGGCACCAGAAGGATAATAATACAAACGCTGGCCATTACCTCCCTTCAATGCACCTGCAACCAAAGGCTTTCCGGTAACATCAAAATAATTATTCACTTCCATCAGCACGCCTTGCTTCCATATTTCTGTATCGCGAGGCTTTCCGTTATCAAAGTTATAAACCCAATCGCCGTTCATTTTTCCATTCTCATAAGAACCGCTGGAAAACAAAACACCATTTTTATAATACTCCGACCACTTGCCATTTTGTACGCCTTTGACATAACTGCCTTTTACCAGTTCAGCGCCGTTGGACAGCCACTGCAACCATTCACCTTCGGCAAGGCCATCGCTATATGTTGTTTTCAATTTTGGTTTACCGTTCTTGAAAAAAGTTTGGAACATCCCCTGCTCTCTGCCGTTTCTATAAGTTGCATTTAAAGCAATCTGTCCGCTTCTATAGTATTCTTTCCATTCGCCATCTTTCTTATCATTTTTCCAATTGTCATCCATCTTGATTTTGCCATCAGGATAAAATTCCTTCCAGCTGCCTTCCTTTAAACCGTTGCTGTAATTGGCATCGAGTGAAAGTTGAGCGTTGGGGTAAAACTCTTTCCAGCTGCCGTTTCTCTTACCGCTCTTGAAATTGCCTAACACACGTTGTGCACCGTCTTCATAAAACTCTTTCCACTCTCCCTCTTCGTTACCGCCTGCATAAGTTCCTGTTGACGCGACTTTTTGATTGGTGAAATAAGCAGCTGCTTTACCATTCAGTAATCCCTTTGTATACTCCTCCTCAGCCAATAGATTGCCAGAGACATCGTAGAATTTCCAAAGACCTGTTTTTTGTCCATCTGTTGCAGTCCCTTCTCCTTGCACTTTTTCCGTGCCTGGATAATACTCTTTTGAAACCTGTGACCAGGAAACGGAAAAGGTTGTTGCAACGAACAACAGGGTAAGTATTCTTTTTCTCATAAGAATCGGTCTGAAAAGCATACAATAGTTTATTCAATATAGTAAATGCCCGCTTGGATAACAAAAATTATGGATCCGATGTGGTGAATTGAAAATCTCTCTTTACTTTAGCAACAGAATATTTTTTTATGAAAAAGCCTACTCATTTTTTTAATGAGAGAGGAGGCCGGTTCTGTTCTGTTTTTACACTGTGCTTCTTTTCTATTTGTATTTCCTGTTATGCGCAAAAAGAATCTCCGCCTGGCGCTCCATCAAACGGTATGGCAGCAGCTGTGTGTGCATTGGCCGATGCTAATCATACCCGACAAGCGGTCGCCAACAGTGCTTTTGCAGAACAGGCATATATTTCATCCAACTATAAGAATCACTATTTATTATCCGAGCTGTATACTACTTCGTTGGTTTTTTTGTTCCCCTATAAAAAAATAAGCTTTGGCGGATATGCTGAGCGTTTTGGTCCGGATCATTACAAAGAATTACGCATGGGATTAAGTGTGGCGCAACGCATTGGTCATACGGCATTGGGGATGCGCGTCAATTGGGAGCAATTGGCTATTGAAGGATTTCCCACACAGCAAGTTTTCACCGGAGAATTGGGAGGGATAGTGGCATTAACATCGCGGATCAACTTTGGTGCGAATCTTTACAATTTCACACTTTCCTCTTTCGAACACCAGCCCTTACCAGTCATTTTGAAATGCGGACTCAGCGGACAATTCTTGAAAGAACTTACACTTGCTGTCGAAGCAGAAAAAAACACCAACGAACCACTGCTTGTGAAATGGGGAGCGCAATATCAGATCGCTACTCCTGTAAAATTGTTCTTAGGTTTTCGTCATCCTACAAACAGCCTGCATGCAGGGGTAGCTATCACACGCCATACTATTTATGTAGCTTATAGCCTATCCTGGAATTTTAGATTGGGACTGTGTCAAGAATTTTCTCTAGCGTTATCTTTTAAAGGCTATAAGAAAAAATAGTATTGCGTGTTAAGTTTTATTTTTTTCTTATTTTTTCTATGAAGCGGCTATTACTTGTCTATTTTTTAATCATGCATTCGTTTCTTTATGCGCAAACGGAGTTACCAGAAAACAACGTGCTTACAGAAGAAGTCCCTGAAGAAGCTCAGGTTTACCAGGCCGAAGATCGCGTTCAGTATGATACTAAGGTCAATCTTAATAAAGCAAATGCGGTAGAATTATCTGCAACTGGTTTATTGACTAAACAGCAGGTACAAGATATTCTTCACCATCGGGAAGTGTTTGGGAAATTCATGTCGATCTATGAACTGCAATCTATTCCTTCCCTATCGAGAGATACATTAACCTTGCTGTCTAATGTTGTGGACGTACCAGGAACTTTAACCAATCATCATTCTTTAAAATCTATTCTACAGGAAGGTTCGCATTACAGTTTGACCCGGTGGACAAGGAAACTGGAACAAAGCAGCGGTTATAAAAGTAATGACAAAGGCATCAAAGCTTATAACGGATCCGATTACAATTTGCTTTACCGCTTCCGTTCTTCCTTTTCTTCTATATATCAGTTGGGACTTTCTTTAGAAAAAGATGCTGGAGAAACGATACAATGGAAACCCTCTGAACGCCGCTATGGATTTGATTTCACTTCAGGCTATTTGATTTTACATCCCAAAAAAATAATCGCACAAATCGCATTAGGTGATTTTCATTTTCGAAGCGGTCATGGCCTTGTCTTCGGGGGGAATTTCTTCTTCAGCAAAAACCCGGAATACTGGCAAGGCAGCTGGCAATTGGGGACAGGCTTCAGGCCCCATAGTTCGTCCGCTGAGTATGGATTCTTCCGCGGAGCGGGAATAAAATTTCACCATCGGAATATAGAAGGCAGTTGGTTTTATTCCTATACACCACAAGACGGTACTTTGCAATCTGACGGCACCATCAGTGCACTCAATATTGGCGGCTTACACCGAACAAATTCGGAATTAAGTAAACGTTACAATACACACCTGCAACAAACCGGTGGAAGTATTTGTTATACAACAACCAATAACAAATGGAAAACAGGAATTGAATATTTGAATACACAATTTGAACATGCGCTGATTTCATCGGATACCTATTATCATAAAAACACCTTTCAAGGTTCATCACATCATATCGGAGGAGCATTTATACAATACAATTATTACGCAGGCATGGTGTTTATAGAAGCGGCTTTTTCATCCGTACAAGGAAAAGCCATTTACGGAGGAATCATTCATAACCTCTCCCGTCAAAACACATGGATCATGCAGTGTTGGTCTTCTAATAATTCGTTTAGAAGTTTTCAAGGGAATATACCGAGCTACAGCAGCAGTCTGGCAAATGAAACAGGAATTTATCAGGCCATCAGTTTATCTTTTACCTCTAAAATAAAATGCGCATTGGGATTCAGCACGTTTACTAATCCCTCTCCTTCCTACAATAAAAAAGGTCCAACTTATGGCAGTGAATGGATTGCTCGCCTGACCTATCAACTCAAGAAAAAAACCATTGTCTTTCTACAATTCCGATGGAGAGCTAACGAAGAAAATTTCAAAACCGATACCAGTCGTTACTCAAAACTGCTTCCTTTAACCCGCTATTATATTACTGCCGACTTATACCACAAAGAAAATTTGATCTGGGGATTTCATAGCCGTGTGCAATGGTCCAACTTTGAATTTCCCATCCGAGAAAAAGGGTATTGCATCAGTCAAAGTATCAATTACCGTTGGTCACCTTTCCAATGCACGGCACAAATCAGCGTGTTTGAAACAGCATCCTGGGATAGCCGCTTATATGCTTACGAACCGGATCTTCCCATGGCTTTCAGTATACCCGCTTTATCCGGAAAAGGAGCCCGTCTTTGCATGACGCTTACGGCAAAAGTGTTTGGTAAAAATGAAATTTCAATAAAAGCTACCCGTATAAAATACAGTGGAATAAAAAGCATGGGCAGCGGCTATGATGAGGTGGGTGGGAATGAGCAGTGGGAAGTGAAGGCACAAATCAAAATACTTCTTTAGACGAAAGCCAAATTTGTTTCGACCAAAATTTAATTGAGTTTACTCACTCGTTTTCCTGCTTTCTTTTTATAAAATACACTTTTAAATAATGACACCTGAAATTCTACAGAAAAAAACAATCTATTATTATAGTGATACAAACATTAAAAAATAAAACAATAAAAACCTGATTAACAACAAATTAAATCAATAACCATACGCTATATATTCAATTCATTAAATAACTAATCAAGGGGAATTACTGGCAAAAACTATACATAAAAGCCCACATACAAGAAACGCATCGTATATAGAACGAAACGAAAACACTTTGTTTTAATTTAAAATATAATATTATGAAATTAAAAGACCTCATACTCATCTCAACCCAATTAGTCAAAATTGGAATTAAAAGCTCTTGGGTTAAAGCTGTCTTGGTTTTATTTATATTACTTTTCTTAACAAATGCTTATTCACAGAATCAGGCGAATGTGTGGTACTTTGGTGACGGTGCTGGACTTAATTTCAACTCAAATCCACCCGCGCAGCTTGAAGATGGGAATGCTGGTCTTTTAACTTTTACTGGAGAAGGTGTAGGATCTATTTCTGATGCGAATGGCAACCTTCTCTTTTACACCAATGGTAATATCATATACACAAGAACACACGTTGCTATGCCAAACGGAACTGGCTTAAATGGAAATGGGACCACGACACAAACTGGTTTAATTTTACCTATAAATGGTTCTACGGATCGTTACTTTGTAATTTCTACCTCAGATGGAATCGCTGTAAAATTTGTTATTGTAAATATGACGCTCAATGGAGGTCTCGGGGATGTAGAAGTTGCTTCACTAAATTCCGGAAACGGCACTCAGCTTCTAGCTTCACCAAAAGCAGAAGGAGCGTTAGTGATACCAGAGTATACAGCTGGGAATGTACCTACCAATGAATACTGGATCTTATTTCACTCCATAAGTACCAATGACTATTTTGTTTTTAAAACAAGTGGAGGAGCTATTAACAGTGTCTCAACACAACCAGCAGGTTTTGCCCCTCCAGGACAGCCAGTAATGATTATGAAAACAAATAGTTGCTTCAATAAAATTGCTACTTCGTTTTATAACGCAGGGAGAGTTGAAGTATTACCCTTCAATAATATTACTGGTATTATATCCACACCCACGTTGATACTTGCCGGAACTGGTGGTAATCCATTTCTTAATCAAGAAACTTATGGAGCAGAATTTTCACCTAGTGGGCAATTTCTTTATGTCTCTGAATCTGGGTTAAATGGTCGTAAAACAATTTACCAATTTGATATTACAGCAGGGGCAGGCACTAATCCTGCCGCAGTTTTAGCGACTAAAAGTTTCTTTACAGGAGCAGCTGAAGTGGTTAGATTTGGAGCACTTCAACTTGGACCAGACGGAAAAATCTATGTACCCGGCTACAATACTACAACACCATGTTATCTTAGTGTTGTACCCAATCCAGATGTAGCATGGTCTACTCCAACCCCAACTGCAACGCAATTTCAATATTTGAAATATGTGTATAATTTAAAAAAAGTTGGAGAAGGCTTACCACCAGTCTTAAAAAATCTATTGACAGCTGTTAGAATTTTTTACAATAATGCATGCGAAGGAGGGACGACTAATTTCAGTTATGTATTTGGAGGTGCCGCCACAAGCACCAGCTGGGATTTTGGGGACCCTGCAAGTGGCGCGAGTAACACCTCTAGCAGCTTAGCTCCTAGTCACACTTATGCCACTGCAGGTACGTATACCGCTACATTGACTATCGTAGATAATTGCGGAAGAACCAGAACAGGTTCAGTAAATGTAATTGTTAAAACTGGCCCAATTGTAAGTGTACCTTCTACATTATGTGCAAGCACAAACATTACTTTAACTGGTACTGGTTCGAATGCAGCAAACTACACATGGTCATTAAGTCCAACCATGTCATCACCAACAGGACCTTCTTCAACCTATGTATATAATGGTGCATTACCCACTACAGTTTACGTTCAAGATCCTACCCCTTTAGCCAGTTATACAACTGGAAATAACACCGCTTCTCAAAATTTCGGCGCAGATATTGGTCACACCTACTTTGAGCTATTCACAACAGCGTCCATAAGCTCTTTTCAAGTCACGGCCAGAATCAATGGTCAAACTGCAACGTTCACAATAAAAAGTGAGGACCTTACGACCACATATTACACCGTAAATTCGGTATCTTCTGTAACGGGCACGACATATACGTTTAATCCAAATGTAACATTAAGCCCTGGACGATATGTCTTATTTACCAGTAATGTAAATTACGCCTATAGAAACAATAGTGATGACGATGGAAACAGAGATGTTTCAGGTGTTATAGATGTACTAGGAGAAAAAAACGGTGCTAAAGGTGGCTCCTTCATCAATATTGGTGTAAGCTTACCAGACCCATGTGGAATCAAAGCGATACCACTTGTCGCTAATTGTCCTGCACCTGTTACTCTACTTAGTTTTAATGGACAAAAATCAGAGAAGAGCAATTTACTGCATTGGAATGTCGCAAATGAATTGAACAACAGTCATTTTCTAGTGCAACGTTCTGCCGATGGGTCTTCTTTTTTAACCATAGGGAAAGTCATGGGACGAGGCACTGCTGAATATGGCGAATATTCCTTCGTTGATCAATCTCCCTTAACAGATAAAAACTACTATCGCCTTCAACAAGTTGATATAGATGGTACTTATACCAACAGTAAAACTATTCTTATAGCAGGTGAAATTTTCACAGGAGTAGTTTATCCTAATCCATTCTCTAATCAAATTACCGTTCAATCTGACCATGATGCCCCACTTACGCTAGACGTTATTGATATAACTGGCAGAATGATTTACAGTACAATTAAAAGTGTAGAACAAAATGAAATGTCATTTGGTGAAAGCTTGAACAAAGGAACCTATCTATTAAGAATAACCTCTTCTGAAAAAGTATATATCCTTAAGATAATAAAAGAATAGAATTAGTGTTTTACTTCCCATAAGGCCTATGGTATTGATTATTGTCATTTTCAATCCATCCTTTTTCTTTTCTTTTGATCG
This sequence comes from Cytophagaceae bacterium, assembly GCA_014376985.1. GTDB lineage: Bacteria > Bacteroidota > Bacteroidia > Cytophagales > Cytophagaceae > JACMQM01. The sequence goes on from JACMQM010000224.1 coordinate 18,363, forward strand.
CCCAAAAGAAAAGAAACAAAAGAAAAGGGCGCCACAAAAACCAATTTAAGAAGACCCTGTGGCACCCTTCAAACGTTACGAAGTTAATGTCACACTGGGTCTTCTTTAATTCGCTCTTTTCGTGGACGCCTACCGCACTAAGCCTAAATGATAGTGTTATTCAGTATGGCGATTAGTGTCAACCAGTATTATGAGGCTATGGGAACTAAAACACTAATTCTATAAAAGAATAACTACCTTTAGGATGTAGTAAAATTACTACTACCTCCATTTTTTTTAAATTTATTGATTGGCATTAGTTTATTATTGTATATTCAATACTAATGAAAAGATATCGATTATTTTTAGCTGTACTTATTGTAACTTTTTCTGCTGCCGCTCAAGCTCAAAAAACAGCAGATGTAGACGACGAAATGAAGGAGTTTGTATTGTCGGGTACATACTTACAAATTCTAGAAGACACCACAAAGAAATGGACCATTGATCAGGTCTCTGATTCTACCTTTAAAGACCGCTTCGTAACCAATCAAAGCAACTACCCTTACAATGAAAATACTAAATCAGCCTACTGGATAAAATTTAAAATTAAAAACAATTCTAAATCGGGAAAATCATTCTTATTAGAATCGTATGCACCACATACCAATAACTGGCAAGTATTCATTCCTACAAGTGATGGCTTCCAAATGAAGCAATCTGGATTAGATCTCTATTTTTATAATCGCGAATACATCAATAAAAATCTGATACTGGATCTTCCACTTGACACAGGTGTTGTTAAAACCTATTATGCACGTGTATTATCAAGCAACCACAGTAGCTTTGATTTTAGAATTAAACCATCTAGGTATTTTTTCTTTTACTCCACTAATGAATACTATTTTTTAGGTATATATTATGGCATCATGTTCATAATGGCCATCTATAATCTATTGATGTTTATATCCCTTAAAGAAAAAGTTTATATCTACTATGTATTATATGTATGCTCAGGCATTCTCACCACATTGGCTGACGACGGCATAGGATATCAATACGTTTGGATTAACATCCCTCAAATCAATGCATTAATTGGCCCACACATTGCACCAATTTTTCTATTATTGGCTTTTGTACTTTACTCCAGGGAATTCTTACATCTTAAGAAAAAACTGCCATTATATGATAAAATCATTTTAGGATTGACGGCATTTTACCTGATATATTTCATTCTAAAAAACACTATTCTTCCAGTATCTTTCCATTCCCATAGCATTTACCTACTTCCCTTCTTACTTATATATGCATCGGCAATTCATTCGATCATCAGTGGAGATAAAGCGGCCAGGATTTTTATTATTGGCTATACATTAGTACTCATTAGTATCTTTATTATCAAATTACGCTCTAACGGAACAGTAGAAGGAAATTTATTCACCGTATATAGCCTCAATTATGGATTGGTAATAGAGGTTCTTGTGCTTTCGTTTGCTATAGCGGAACGTATGCGATACGCCAAGAAAAAAAGACAAGAAGCATTAAAAGAAAGAAACCAGGCACAATACCATTCTATTAGACAATTAAAAATTAACGAAACATTAAAAAATCAAATTAACAGAGAATTAGAAGAAAAAGTAGCAGAACGGACCAAGGAACTACAAGAAAAAAACAAAGAACTCGAAATACTAAATGTAAAATTAAAAGACATAACTGATGGTGCGACAAAAATAAGCATCAAGCTTGATGTAGACAACTGGAACCTTCAGAAAAAAGTACTGGAATCTATTAGAGCTAGAATGATTGGCCAAGCAGTTTCAAATGAAGAATTTAATAAAATATTTCCAGACGACACCTCTTGTTTTCGTTATCTATACGAATTAAAATGGGAAAATGGATTCACATGTATCCGTTGTAAACATCATGAAGCTTCCGATGACATGAAACTATTTGCAAAGAAATGTTTAAGCTGCAACTATGTGGAATCCGTAACGGCACACACTTTGTTTCACGGACTAAAATTCCCCATCAATAAAGCGTTTCAACTCATATACCTCTCTATACATTCTAAAAAAACACTGGATGAGCTTTCTGAAATTATTGATTTAAGACGTAATACCTGTTGGAGTTTTAAACAAAAAATCACAGATGCCACTGATATCTATAAGAAAAAAAACAAAGTTGATTACGTCAAGAACTGGGAGTACATTTTGCTTATAAAATGACTGCTTACTCTTTTTCATACAGTTTATACCAGATTGCCTTATCATTTATTACCTTTGTACTATGTCAACATCATACTATGACATACTGTGCATCCCCCCCAGTGCTACGGAAAAAGAAATAAGTAAAGCTTATCGAAAACAAGCTTTGCAATTTCATCCGGATCGCAATCGATCTGCGGATGCTACGGCTCGATTTTTAATGATTCTACAAGCATACGAAGTACTGTCGGATAAAAATAAACGTTTTCTTTACGACCATAAATTAGGCGAATACGCAATCGGTATTTACGACATGCCGGATTACGAAACTTGGAAAGCACAAAAAGCAGAAGAGCGAAGAGCGGAAGAACAACAAGCCAGAGAAAGAGAAGAACGTTTGCGAAAAGAATTTCAAACGCATCCTTATTATCGTTTTAGAAAAGCAAGTATATACTTTAAAAGTTTTTCAGGAATGATTTTGGGATTAATTGTCCTTGCTTTATCGTTTTATCTTGTATTTATTACACACGTCGTTGTA
>JACMQM010000225.1 GCA_014376985.1 Cytophagaceae bacterium
ATACTGGCTACCGTTTTTTGGTGCAAGTCTTTTGAAAATTTGTTTTCTGAGGCGCTCACTTGATTAACTGGATTACAATGTTCAATTTTAAAAAAACTAATGACCTTAATCAACCGTTAGAAGGAATAAAGCGCTATTAAAATGGGAGATGTTGAAAACTATATGCAAAGGGCGATGGAACTTGCCCTTTTGGGTCAAGGTAACGTAAGCCCTAATCCATTGGTTGGTTGCGTCATTGTCAAAGACGGAAAGATCATTGGGGAAGGCTGGCATAAAAAACACGGTGATGCCCATGCCGAGGTCAATGCCATCAATTCAGTAGCAGATAAAAGCCAGCTGAAGGGCGCTGATCTCTATGTCAACCTGGAGCCTTGTGCACACCACGGCAAGACCCCACCTTGTGCAGATTTGATTGCACAGTATCCTTTTTCTACTGTTTACTTTAGCAATATAGATCCCAATCCATTGGTTGCCGGACAAGGAGCCGAAAAGATATTTGCCGCCGGAATCAAGGTGTACCAAGGGATATTGGAAAAAGAAGGCAGGCATTTGAACCGCCGGTTTTTCAGCCGACATGAAAAGAAACGTCCTTATATCATTTTGAAGTGGGCAGAGACGGCAGATGGTTTCATTGCCAAAAGTAATTATGAATCCAAATGGATCAGCGGCGTGCTATCCAGGAAACTTGTCCACCAATGGCGCTCGCAGGAAGACGCTGTGTTTGTGGGTACCAATACGGTATTGTTTGACAATCCTCAATTGAATGTTCGTGAATGGTCAGGACGAGATCCCATTCGCATGTTCATAGATAAACAACTGCAAGTGCCGCAAGGCGCACATGTATTCGATAAATCTCAGCCGACGGTATGTTTCAATTTTATTAAACAGAAAGTCGAGAATCAGGTCGAATACGTGAAGCTTGATCCTTTGGATGATCTCAGCGAAGTTATATCGAACGATATGCAGGAGCGAGGTGTTATGTCTGTCATGGTAGAAGGCGGCACACAATTGATTCAATCACTCATCGATAAAGGTTTATGGGATGAAGCCAGAATATTCATTAGCCCCTCTACTTTCGGAGAAGGTATTCGCGCCCCGCAATTGCAGCATGCCGTTCTTCAATCCCGTGAAAATATTGAACAAGATCAATTGAGTATCTTTACCCGAAAGGAGAACGCATGAAAAGGGCATTAAGCTTTCTGAAGGCTTTGCAAAAAAACAATAACAAAGCATGGTTTGATGCGCATCGTGACGATTACGATGTAGCGAAAAGTGATTTTTTAGTTCAGGTAGACGTATTGATCAAAGGATTGACGAAAGTTGATCCGTCTATCGGGAGCCCACTTCCTAAAGAAATAATATTCCGTATCAACCGCGACGTACGCTTTTCAAAAAATAAAAGCCCCTATAAAAATAACATGGCGGCAGTGTTTGCTCCAGGAGGAAAAAAATCTCCGAAGCCTTGTTATTACGTGCACATACAACCAGGCGCTTCATTCATCGCTGGAGGTGTATGGATGCCCGAAAAAGAAATTTTGGAAAAGATTCGTCAGGAGATTGATTACGAAGGTGCTTCATTGCAAACCTTAATAAAGAAAGCAGTGTTTAAAAAATATTTTTCAGGACTGGACGAAGAAGCCACGCTGGTGCGCATTCCGAAAGGGTATGAAGAAGATCATCCGATGGCAGCTTTCTTGAAACTGAAAAGTTTTACTGTTACACATTTCATTTCAGATACAGAGGTCCTCGATCCTAAATTCCCTGAATATGTATTAAAAGTGTTTGCTCAAATTAAACCGTTTAATGATTTCCTTTCGGTGGTGTTTGAAAAGTAGATCAATCTTTTATTTATTGTAGGCGCGCCGTCAACAAGTGTCAATTTGAACTGTGTTACTAAAGGCTGTTGTTGGCGGGACGCTTACAACAATAAAATAATACTATGAGTAAATCTGTAAGTATATTGGGCTGTGGCTGGTTAGGATTACCCTTAGCTGAATCATTGGTGCAAGCAGGCTATCACATTAAAGGGTCCACCACACACGCAGATAAAGCTGTTTTATTGCAAGCGAAAGGTATACATCCTTATGTCATCGATTTGTCATCGAGTACTGCTTTTACTGGTGCCGCTGATTTTTTCGATACAGATATTTTAGTTGTTCTTGTTCCTCCCCGCAGTAAAACACAAAACCCAGGAGTATACTTGTCGCAGATGCAACAGCTTGCAGAGGTGATTGTTCTTTATCCCCGTATTCAGCAATTGCTCTATACTTCATCAACTTCTGTTTATCCTGATCGTTCGGGACTGGTAAAAGAAGAAGAGATATCTTTACCTGAACAATCTGCGCATTCCGAATTGGTCGCAGTAGAAAATATTTTTTTATCTGTTTTGAACTTGAGTGTAACGATTGCCCGATTGGGAGGTTTGACAGGCGGTTCACGATTATTAGTTCGTCACTTTGCGGGTAAAAAAGAATTGAGCGGAGGATATTATCCTGTCAATTTGCTTCATCAACAAGATGCTGTAAACAGTATTCGTTTTCTTTTAGAGAAAAGATTGACGGGTGTTTTTAATGTATGCTCGCCTGAGCATCCTTATAAAAAGGATTTTTATACCCGGTTGGCAAAACGCTTTCATATGGCTTTACCGGAGTTTAAAGAAGAGGATCAGCAGGAAGGGAAAACGATAAACGTTAGTAAATTGGAAAAAGCGGGCTATCTCTTTTCTTATAGAACACCCGATTCTTACACTTACGACGAGCATTTGCAGTAGTGATTAATGATGATGGCCGTGCTCGTCAGATTTGTCTATGATATTCCATAAATAGCCAAAGAGGAACACTCCAACCCAGGTAGGATATAAGTACCAGAAATGGTTGATGTTTTTGTCAAAAATATACAATAATAAGTGAGAGAACAGGCTGAGTACGATTCCTGTTATGGCGATGGTATGAAAGGCATTGAGTTTAAGCATGCTGAATGGCGTTATCCTTACAATGTAAGAATTTTTTTAGTATTTGCTATAACCGCTCTGAAAAACTAAATTGCCTTTCTAATTGGTTGAATAATGAATCCACTGGTAACTATTAAAGACATCGTTGCAGCAAGTGAGAGATTGAAGGGTGTAGCCACTTGTACTCCACTCCAAAGAAATAAAAATCTCTCAGACGAATTTCAGGCTAACATTTACTTGAAAAGAGAAGACCTTCAAATTGTGAGGTCTTATAAGATTCGTGGTGCCTATAACTTTATGGCTTCTCGTACACCAGAGGAATTAAAGAACGGTATAGTCTGCGCGAGTGCTGGGAACCATGCCCAAGGTGTGGCCTTTTCTTGTCGCATGATGAAAACACACGGTGCTATCTTCATGCCTGCTACGACCCCTAAGCAAAAGATTTCTCAGGTGAAAATGTTTGGGAAAGAGTTTG
>JACMQM010000226.1 GCA_014376985.1 Cytophagaceae bacterium
TATCCACGAACGATCCCGTATACTTCCATCCCATAATATAGTCCCGCACGAACCGCTCCTCTAATACAAGCATTCATTCCAGGAGCATCTCCTCCTGACGTTAAAACCGCAATTCTCTTCATATTTTATCAGAATCATGTAAAAACAAGCTCCAATTTTACTAAAAATAATCACACTTTAAAATAATCAGCTCTAAAAAGGAAGGGCGGTATAATGCTAATATGACTTTTTTTTATTGATAAGCTTCATAATCAGGCACACAGGTTTTTTTTGTATGAAAAGGTTACCAATCGGTATTCTCGGTATAATGAAAGAACTTGCGGTTATTATACTATAGAGCGGCAAGTAGTGTAGTGTTCATTCGCGTTAGGGATTGAGCCATTGTTTGAGCTCTCCCGACAATTAAGTGATTTTATAAAATAGGTTTGTTTCGGGAAGCGAGTGGCGAAAGCCCGGCCCGCAGGGAACGCCCAAGAATTTCATTTTATGCTTTTGATTATAATATCACATCACTTATAAAGAATATTATAAAGCAGCTTAATTATAATTATATTGATGAATGTTAAGATAAGAATATGGGCGTTCCCTGCGGGCCGGGCTTTCACCACTCGCTTTCCCGCTGAAAAAGCGGGAAGAGCTCAGACAATGGCTCAATCCCTAACGCAAATTATAACAAGCAATCTTAGAATAGAACGATAGGAATTTCATGCAAGGCGGGAAAAGGATATTGGGAACAGCTGCACAGAAACAACCACCGGTCGTTTCTGTCATCACTATTGTGTACAATGGCGGACAGTTATTGGAAGGCACCATTAAAAGTGTTCTGAGACAAGATGCCGCACACCTGGAATACATCATCATCGACGGTGGATCGAAAGATCAGACGCTGGATATCATAAAAAAATACAACGATCAGATTGATTTTTGGATCAGTGAACCCGACAAGGGAATTTACGATGCCATGAATAAAGGTCTGAATGCTGCCACGGGAGAGTATGTCTGGTTCATGAATGCCGGCGATCATATCCATGGAGAGGATGTATTGACTGCTATTTTTGACAAGGAGAAAAATGCTGACGTCTATTATGGAGAAGCCAATTTTGTAAAAGAAAACAGAACACTCATTGGTACTCGTTCTGAAATTTCCACACGCAAACTTCCTGAAGCCTTAAATTGGAATGACATGCTCTACGGAATGGCAGTGTGCCATCAATCGTTCATTGCCCGACGCTCCTTAGCCAATGCTTATGACACGTCATACCGCTGTAGTGCAGATATTAATTGGGTGATCGAGGTCCTCAAGAAATCGAAGAAGACAGTTCATATGCACCGGGTGTTGAGTGATTACCTGGTCGGAGGTTTTTCCATGAAGCAACAAAAGCTCGCCTGGAAAGAACGTTTTCAAATTTATACCAAGCATTATGGTCTGCTAAAAAATTTATGGGCAACAGGGTATATCGTTGTAAGGGCTGGATTACATCGATTGAGCGGGAAGGGAAATTATTAAAGAAAGTGGTCAGTTGTCGGTTGTCAGTGATCAGTAGAATTATAAACCCAACTGTTTCGCCCCTAAATCCCATGAAGGGGACTTTACTTCAGAGTATATAAAAAAGGTCATCGCTTACTAGAAGTGATGACCTTTTCTTATATCGGAGGGAATTCCCCTTTAAGGGTTAGGGGCAAGACAATAAGTTGTTAAATAGTTAGCTATTAGTGTGCGAAGCACTAAGCACTGATAACTTTATTAAACGCCCAAACAATTCTCCACCTTATAAAACAAAGAAGTCACATTCAATATCGTCGTCACCGGTGACATCCCTTCAAATTCCAGTTGTTTAAATCCTTGTTCTTTCATGAACAGTACACCTTTCTGGTATTTGTTGCGCTCACTGTTGTCAAGAATGACAACCCCTCCAGGCTTTAATGCTTTGATGCCTTCTTCCAGGCATTGGTTACGATCGCGTCCGTCAACAATGACTACATCGTATTGCTTTTGCGTTATTTCTATGGCTTTGCTATACCTTCCATTGTAATCAAGAGCGATGTGATAAATTTTTACGTTTGCCGGCTTTTTAGCATTGACATATTGATACCATTGGTAATGGTGCTCTACAGCGTCTACACTTTTTACACGTTCTGCATACCAAAAAGTAGAATCACCGCTGCCGTATTCAAAGACATCCAGTTCCTTGTACAATCGTTTTTCAAGAAAAGTAATGAAAGGGTAAGTCAACCAGGGAATGGACTGCTTGTTTTTATCAATAGATTTTTTGGAATGGTAACTTTTGTACCAACCTTTTTCTGCCAAATAACCTGTCATCCTTAATTCTATACCGGAGGCCAGGTTAAAAAAGTTGAGCAATGCCCTCAACTGAGATCTGATTTTCTTCATGATACTGCAATGTTACCAAAAAAAGAGGACTCTGAAAACTGAAAGCTGAGAACTGATCAGAAATTACCGGATCTATGTTCTTGTCAGATTTCAGATTTCAGTTCTCAGTTTTCAGCTCTCTTTTCCTATCTTTGACCTTAATGGGTGTAGTCATCAGACAAAGTATTAAGGGTACCTTTTGGAATTACCTCGGTGTTGTGCTGGGTGCGGCCAATATTATGTGGATATTTCCTTATTTTTTGACTCCCAAGGAAATAGGCATTTATCGCGTAGTCATTGATCTCGCTACTTTATTCGCCATTTTCGCGGGCCTCGGCACCGGACATATCGCCGATCGCTTTTATGTCAAAATAAAGGATACATACCGGCAAGGATTCATTGGCTATGTCTGCCTGATGGCATTGGTCGGATTCTTCTTGTTCAGCATCGCTTACTGGATCTTCGATGATTTCTTTTTCGAACTGTTTTCAAAAAATGCAAGCGTTATTCAATCGTATAAAGGTTATGTATTGGCACTTACATTTACGTTTGTATTACTCAGTTTGTACGACAGCATTTATCGGGTAAGATTAAATATTGTAACGACTGTTTTTTTTAGAGAAGTATTTCTCCGACTGGTGGTTTTGATCACGGCTGTAGCAGTAGGTATGCACTGGTTGTATTTTGACGGCTTAATGGATTGGATCATGGCGTCCTTTTTCTTTACCGTATTGGTCTTAGGTATTTGGTATTACTTGAGATTTATAAAAGGCACTGTCTGTACTATTTATTGGCCGGACAAAGGCATGTTTCGAGCGATCAAGAGTTATGCTTTCGTAATCCTGATAGGAGGAGGCAGTGCGGTATTGATCTCTCGCATCGATGTCTTGATGATTACCACGCTGATGCCAAATGGTATTGAAACGGAAGTGGCCGTGTATTCACTGGGTTTTTTTATTGCCAGCATCATTGAAATTCCACGTCGTTCCATCAGCCAGATTGCTACACCACTCATCGCCAATGCCTGGCACCACAACGACATCGCATATATCGATGACATCTATAAGCGTTCTGCTATCAATCAGTTGATCGTTGGCGGTGGAATCTTTTTGTTGATCTGGATCAGCATCGATGATTTACTGGCCATCATTCCCAATCCAGAAGTATATGCCAATTGCAAATCGGTGGTCCTTTGGATAGGTATTGCCCGAATGATCACTATGATTACCGGCCTTAACGGCGAAATCATTTTGCAGTCCAGGTTTTACATGTTCAACATTGTGTCGGTAGTAGTTTTGGTATTACTCATCGTGTTGTTCAATTTTATCTTTATTCCAATTATGGGTATCGAAGGTGCAGCCATCGGTACCTGTCTGGCTATATTAGGTTATAATGTATTGAAAACAATCTTCTTGCAAGTGAAACTCAACATGATGCCTTTTTCCTGGCAGATTGTAAAGGTGTTGATCGTAGGGGTTTTAGTGTATATACCCTTTGCCTTTTGGCCTTCAGCGGGTGGAGGTTGGTGGCTGGCCCTTGTCAATATCAGTTTTAAATCATTGGTTTGTATAGTTCTGATTACCCCTGTTTTGTATAAACTGGATGTTTCAGAGGAAATGAATAAACTGCTGGATAAAGCCCTCAAGATCTTTTTATCCAAGTGGCCCAACAAGCAGGGTTAGTTGGTATTTTTTTGTAAATTTGAAGCCGGTTGTATCGAAAGATTTAAATGTATTTGCGTGAGGGATAGAGCGGAAAGCCCACAGCGAGCAGCAAAAGATGCCATGAAAAATTCGCATGGACCGAGCGAGGACTTGGAGCGATAGCCTGACCCGCAGGGACACGCCCAAAATAAGTAAGATAGTATTACCGTAAAAAGGATACTTCCCACTATACTCATTAGAATAATTACAATACAATAAGATCATCCTATGTTTGAAAATTTAAGTTCGAAATTAGAAAAAGCGTTTAAGACCCTCAAAGGACAGGGTAGTATATCAGAGATCAACGTTGCAGCAACCGTTAAGGAGATTCGCAAAGCGTTGATCGATGCCGATGTGAACTACAAAGTTGCCAAGCAGGTTACTGATACCATCCGGGATAAAGCACTGGGAAAAGAAGTCTTGATTTCTGTTTCTCCGGGTCAGTTGTTGGTGAAAATTACACACGAAGAATTGACAGAATTGATGGGTGGTCAGAAGACAGACCTGACCATCAAAGGCGATCCATCGGTGATCTTGATTGCCGGTTTGCAAGGTTCTGGTAAAACAACCTTCTCCGGAAAACTAGCCCATTACTTAAAGAAGCAAAACCGCCAGGTCTTATTAGTAGCCTGCGACATCTACCGTCCTGCAGCAATCGACCAGTTGAAAGTATTGGGCGAGCAGATTGGTGTAGACGTATATGCGGAGCCGGATAATAAAAATGCGGTTCAGATTGCGACCAACGCCATTGAATACGCCAAAAAGAATGGGAAAAAAGTAGTCATCGTAGATACCGCCGGTCGTTTGGCCGTGGACGAAGAGATGATGAAAGAAATCGCGAAAGTGAAGGAAGCGCTGAAACCAGCCGAAACTTTATTTGTCGTAGATGCCATGACAGGTCAGGATGCTGTCAATACAGCAAAGGCCTTCAACGAGCGAATTAATTTTGATGGTGTTGTCTTAACCAAATTAGACGGTGATACACGCGGTGGTGCGGCGATCTCTATTCGCTCTGTCGTTGAAAAACCCATCAAGTTTGTGGGTACTGGAGAGAAGATGGATGCACTGGATGTGTTCCATCCGGAACGTATGGCCAGCAGGATCCTGGGCATGGGTGACGTACTTTCTTTGGTAGAGAAAGCACAGGAAGTTTACGACGAAGAGGAAGCAAAAAAACTCAATCAGAAATTAAGAAAGAATCAATTCAACTTTGAAGACTTCTTAAACCAAATCCAACAGATCAAAAAAATGGGCTCTATCAAAGACCTCATGGGCATGATTCCTGGTATGGGTAAAATGATGAAAGATGTGGAAGTGGATGAGAATGCGTTCAAACCCATCGAAGCGATTATTCATTCCATGACAAAAGAAGAGCGCAACAACCCTGATCTGATCAACGGTACACGCAAGGACCGCATCGCTAAAGGCAGTGGTACTTCCATTCAACAAGTCAACAACCTCCTGAAGCAATTTGAAGAAATGCGTAAGATGGTGAAGACGATGAACAAGACGCAAGGCAAAATGCCGATGCCAAATATGAAGGGGATAAGAAGATAGTAGTCGTTAGTCGTTAGTAAAAAGACATAAAAAAAGCAGATCGATTTCGATCTGCTTTTTTTATGAATACAGTTTTATCTAACTACTAACCGTCTAATATCTATTTTACAACATGCACCCATCCCCTATAGGTTTTACCTGTTTCGGGATGGTATAGATTATAAAAGTAGATGTTGCTGTTTAGGCTTTGCGCATCAAAAGAGTTATCATAGTTTTCTTTTTTATAGACCATGGAATCCCATTGGTTGTAAACTTCCAGAGTATAACCCTGAGATAATCCTGTCACCTGAAAGGTGTCGTTGAGACCGTCTCCGTTTGCCGTTATAAGATTGGGTATTATAATAGATGTCTCCTTGGGAGGGCTAGTATCTATTACTTTTATTTGAGTAGATAGGATATTAGAACAAGTGGCATCCAGATTATGAGCCGTAAGGTTAAGGTAATGATCTCCTGGTACATTAAACAAATAAGAAAATGCAGTATTTCCTCCTGTATTATATTGAATACCGTCCAATTCCCAGATGAAATAAGCAGCAGTACCACAACTATCGTTAAAATCAATAGTGGAACCAAGTGTTACTTCCAGCGGTGAACCAAGTGGAGTGAAACATGCTACGCAATAAGGTAAAATAGTTATTGATGCCGATGAGGTATCCACGCAACTGGGTACTGCATTTAAAGCAGTAAGTTCGATCGTATGATTTCCAGTTTGATTAAATATGTACTCAGGTTCTGTCGCACAAGAAAATACCACACCATCACGTTTCCATACGAAATTGGTAGCACCGCTTGACGTATTCCTAAAATGAACGACACTATTTTCATTGACAGAAATTGGTATATCAAAAGAGGCATGTAGTTTAGGGCATTTGACGTTTATAGCTGTTGAGGTATAGTCAATACAACTTGTGTCATCGTTATATGCATAGAGTGTGATGGTAGGATTTCCTGAAGCAGTAGCGATATAAGAAGCATTTGTTTGATTGGAAAATTCATTGCCGTCGATTGTCCAGGAGAAGTGCGTAACATTGAAAGATGTATTGATTAGAGAGATTGTGTCACCTGGATTAACAATTAAAGAAGAGGCTGTAAAAGAAACATGTGAAGAAGCACAAGGTTCTTTTATATTCACATTGAGTTCTGTTGAATCAACACAGTCAACATCGTAATTGAATCCCAAAAGCTTTATTTTGTGAATTCCAGGTTGATTAAAAGTGTAGCGAACATTGGGGTCATTAGACAATAAGAGATCATCGATTTCCCATTTAAAATTAGTGGCATTTCCCCACCATGATGCCATTAAATAAAAGCTAGAACCTTTTTTAGCGTATATTCCAATAGTGGGTGAGGAATAAATAAGTGTAGTTGGAGCTATACACGGTGGTATGACTCTTATCGGTACCGCTGTAGAAACAAGGCAACTGGAATCTTCATTGGAAGCATATAATCTTATCAGGTGAATTCCTTTCACTTGGAAGGTGTATGAAGCATTTTTTGTGGTAGAAAAAGGCACATCATCAATTTCCCATTTGAACCTAGTACCACCTGTAGAGGTATTGGTAAATGAAACCATATGATCAATGTCAACAGCGGGAGCGGAGCTGTTAAAGGAGACGCTGAAAGGACAAGTCGGTTTACAACCTGTGGAGGTCAACAGGCTATTTCTGAAATCCATCAAAGCCGAACGCATTCTTGTTTTCTGTCCTCCAGTGAACAGGTTGATGCAATCCAGATTACCATAGTCCATATAGTTTTGTGTCTGATCATTTTGTTCTCCCAAACCACCCCACGCTGCAGGACGAAAGGGATTATTTAGCGAGTGATCATCTTCATCTGTTGTGCAGGAATTCATTGCAGTGCCGCAGGGAATTTCCTCCGAAGAGGCATCTGGTGGGGTGTCGCATACTCCGTCTCCGTCATGCGTGCAGTCATCATTTTTGCAAGAACCAAAGGTGTGGGATAGGTTAAAGTAATGACCTGTTTCATGAATCGGTATCTTGGACAGATTTTCCCAACGGCCAAATTGTAATGCTTTGATCACTACGCCATCATTGGTTTTACCATGTTCGTAAGGCAAACTTGAATAGCCATTGACTCTGCACTCTGCCCTCCAACAGATTTCTTTTACCAGCCAAATGTTCATGTATTTTCGGGTATTCCAACGGTCGAGTTCGAACAAGGCTTGATCATTCTCATATTTTACATTGGTAAGGTCAGACTGAAGACGAACAATACCTGTGGTCGGATTTCCCAATGTATCTTGTGAGGCCAAGCAAAACTGAATGCCTATATCTGCACCTCCTGCACCATCAAAGGGTGGAAGATGACTGTAGGCATCGTTAAGATGTTTCATTCCATCCATGACCTGTTGATCTGAAATATTTTCAGGCCCATTTTCATGAATGATATGGACCACTACTGGTATGTAATAAATGGTAGTGTTGGACGTTGTTCTTTGAGTGGAACGTTTAGCATGTAACGAATTGATGCGTTTAACTCTTGCCGCGTAGGCCGTATCGGATTTCAACAGCTGATCATGACGTTCATCTGTCGCACAATAATGTCCTAACTTATCTTTGATACCGTTTATAGACTGTGCATAAAGTCCAAAACAAAAGAAAAAACTGAGCAGTGCAGATAGCCTTATTTTCATAAAAAATAAATTTGCCGGTAGGCCAATTTACGAACTTAAATGTTTCCTAAATAAAAAGAAATAGATATTGGTGGTTAGTGATGAGTTGAAAAAGTAAATAAAAAAAGGAGATCGTTTCGATCTCCTTTTTTTATACTGGGAACTAACCACTAACGTCTAGTTAGCATAGCTAACGGACTTCACTGCGTCAATGATTCTCTTCACGTTAGGAAGAATCTCTGCAATCAACGTAGGAGCGTATGGAAGAGGAAGATCACGGTTTGTGATTCTTTGGATTGGAGCATCCAAATGATCGAAAGCATAACGTTGCACGTGATAAGCGATCTCAGAAGAAATACTAGCCAATGGCCATGCTTCTTCAACGATTACCAAACGGTTTGTTTTCTTTACCGATTCAATGATGCAAGCAAAATCGATGGGACGCACCGTTCTCAAATCGATGATCTCTACATTGATGCCTTCTTTTGCTAGGATGTCTGCCGCTTCGTAAGCCAGCTTGATGATTTTACCGAAAGACACGATCGTTACATCCGTTCCCTGACGTTTGATATCCGCTACTCCCAATGGAATGATGTATTCGCCATCAGGTACTTGTCCTTTGTCTCCGTACATGTTTTCAGATTCCATAAAAATAACCGGATCGTTGTCACGAATGGCTGCTTTCAACAAACCTTTCGCGTCTGCAGGGTTAGAAGGAATGACTACTTTCAATCCCGGACAGTTCGCATACCAGTTTTCAAAGTTTTGAGAATGCTGAGAACTCAATTGACCTGCATTACCTGTAGGGCCTCTGAACACGATAGGGCAGGAGTATTGACCACCTGACATCGACATCATTTTCGCAGCGCCGTTTATAATTTGATCTATAGCAACCAATGAAAAGTTAAAGGTCATGAATTCTACAATCGGTCTCAATCCGTTCATAGAAGCACCGATAGCGATCCCTGCGAAGCCAAGCTCAGCAATTGGAGTATCGATTACTCTTTTAGCACCGAACTCGTCCAGCATGCCTTGACTTACTTTATAGGCACCATTGTATTCCGCTACTTCTTCGCCCATCAAAAAGATGCTTTCATCTTTCCTCATTTCTTCATTCATGGCTTCACGAAGCGCTTCTCTGAATTGTATTTCTCTCATATCTATAAAAGGTGTACGTAATTCTATTCTAGTTCTACAAAAATACGATTCGATAGGGCATTAACAAAAAAAATCCCGGCTTTCACCGGGATTCTTTTATTCAATGCATTTCAAAAACTTATTTTATGGCATTTTTGAAGTTTTCAGAGTTTACAAAGTTTGCAAACTCAAGGTCTTTAGTAGCTTTTTCAGCCAAAGATCTGTTCAAAGTAACCGCTTGTTTCAAGTTAGAAGACAATGTAGCTTCGTCACCTTGTCTGGCAGCTGTAACAGCAGCCAGGTAGAAACCCCATGAATCAGATGGAACAGCCGCTTTGTATTTATCGAAACCGTTTTTAGCTGGACCGAAGTCTTTTTTCAACAAGTTCGCCAATGCCAAGTCGTAAACCACTTCAGAAGAGTCTGTTGATTTAGACAAGTTTTGGATCGCTACGTCGTATTTACCGTCTTTGATATCCAATACACCCAAGATACCAGAAGCACCTTTTTTCACTGCGTCAGATGAAGTACCACCGTCAACTGCTTTCATAGCTTCCA
>JACMQM010000227.1 GCA_014376985.1 Cytophagaceae bacterium
ACTACTAGTTCGATAGAATATGTATAAGTTTGTTCCTCGATTGATGAGACCTATTAATTTAAATCAATCGGGAACATAATTTAGACCGTCTACTTTTTAAAGGGTAGCAAAAACATCATGCACCACCATGCTTTTAATTCATTCTTTTGTAAAACTTTTAAATCTGATTTATTGATAGAGTATATAGGGATACATACAAATGAGTCATCTCAAGTAATATGTTGTATTCTATTACCACTAAAAATCTTCTTACACATTACTCTAGCGGCGCACGTCTACGTTGCTTAAGCTTCACCAATCAAAATCATTGTTAGACTAATTAAATAATAAAAAATATGAATAAACTGTACACTTCACTTGCCATTACTTTGTTTGCATTGCTGCAGACGGTGGCATTCGCACAAACCCCAAGAGATATTACAGGTATTATTAATGACGCTGAAACGAATGCTCCATTACCTGGAGTAGTTGTTGAAATCGTTGGTAGTAATACAGGTACTGTAACAGATGAGAATGGAGCATTCAAAATCAATACATACCGTCCCTTCCCTTTTTCTATTCGTGTCAGTTCTGTGGGCTATGCTTCTCAGGAGTTTGCTTTGACAGATTCTACGGCAGGTCCGTTTACTGTTGCTCTTATTGCGGAAGCGAGCAGTGGTGAAGTAACCGTTACTGCTAGAAGACGAAGTGAAACATCACAGGATGTGCCTATTCCAATCACTGTAATAGGCGGTGGTTTAATTGAACAAACAGGTGCTTTCAATGTAAACCGCGTAAAAGAATTGGTTCCTTCTGTACAATTGTATTCTTCAAACCCTCGTAACACAGCATTAAATATTCGTGGTTTGGGTACTCCATTCGGATTAACAAATGATGGTATCGAACCAGGTGTTGGTTTTTATGTAGACGGTGTATACTACGCTCGTCCTGCTGCTGCTACCTTGGATTTTGTAGACATCGAGCAAATAGAAGTATTGCGTGGACCTCAGGGAACATTGTTTGGTAAAAATACTACAGCCGGTGCATTCAACATCACCACTCGTAAACCAAGCTTTAAACCAGGTGCTACGTTTGAAGCGAGTTATGGTAATTATAACTATGTGCAGGCAAAAGCATCCATCACTGGTCCAATCATTGCCAATAAATTAGCGGCAAGAGTTTCTTTCTCCGGAACACAACGTAACGGTACGATCTACAATACAAGAACAGATAATTATACTAATACATTGAATAACCTTGGTATCAGAGGTCAGTTTTTATACAAAGCATCTGAAAGAGTTAACATCATATTGGCGGGAGATATTGCACGTCAGCGTCCTGATGGTTATGCACAAGTATTGGCAGGTGTTGTAACAACCCAACGCCCAGCTTATCGCCAATTTGAAAACATCATCGCTGACTTGAATTATCAACCGGTAAGTCGTGATCCATTTGACCGTAAGATTGATCACGATACCCCATGGAAATCCAATAACGACTTAGGTGGTGCTTCACTTAACATTGACGCAAAGATTGGTTCCGGTACTTTGACTTCTACTACCGCATGGAGATATTGGAAATGGGATCCCTCCAATGACCGCGATTTTACTGGTCTTTCGGTGTTGAGCAAATCACAGTCTAAATCTTACCAAGAACAAGTTTCTCAGGAAATTCGTTATGCCGGTGAAATTAATAAACATGTCAGCGGAGTGGTTGGAGTATATGCGATATCTCAAAACATCAAAACCGACCCTGAGCAAACAGAAGAATCAGGCAATGCACAGTGGAGATTTTCACAAAGCAATACCAACACAGCGGCTTGGTCTACTCCAGGTTTGTTGGATGGATACGGAATCAAAACAAAATCTACGTTTAAAAACTACAGTGTAGCTGCATTTGCCAATGTAGATATCTCTTTATTTAAGGATCGCTTCCATGTTTTGCCAGGTCTTCGTTACAACATTGACCACAAGGACGTAGACTATAGCCGTATGACTTATGGTGGTTTACAAACAGCAGATGCAACTTTGTTAGCCATTAAGAAAAGTGTTTATAGTGATCAAGCCTTTACAAAAACAGTAGATAACAGCAACTTGAGTGGAATTCTAACTTTGTCATTCAAGGCATCTAACAAAGTTAATATTTTCGCTACCGGCTCTACTTCTTACAAACCAATCGGAGTGAACCTAGGAGGGTTGCCTACCGATCAAACAACTGGCGTAACGTTAATAGATTTGGCTGAAGTAAAACCAGAATATGTTACTCATTTTGAAGCCGGTATAAAAACTAAGCCGACTAAAAATTCAACCATCAATCTTAACGCCTTTAATACAGACATTAAAGATTACCAGGCAAACGTTCAAAGTCCAGAACTGGGCGTGAATAGAGGTTACCTGGCTAATGCAGAACATGTTCGGGTATACGGTGCTGAGTTAGATGCAAATGTGAGGTTTAAATATTTATCTGTTTATGGTGCCCTGGCTTATACTGAAGCGAAGTATGTAACTTTTACTAATGCTCCTTTGCCATTAGAGGAAACAGGTACTGTAATTACAACACCATCTGGACCCAAAACATTATCATTCAAAGATATTTCAGGTGGAGATCTTCCAGGTGTTTCTAAATGGGCAGGTTCTATCGGTGCTGAAGTATCCACTCCAAAAACAACCTTCTTAGGTTTTGACGGAAGCTTCTTCCTTGGTGCAGATGTTTATTACAGATCTGGGTTTTCTTCCAGTCCTTCTCCATCGAAATACTTGAACATTAACGAATATGCTTTATTAAACGGTAGATTAGGTTTCAGATCATCAGACAATGTGTTCTCTGCTTTCATCTGGGCCCGTAACCTTACAGACTTCCATTACTTCGAGCAATTGTTGCCTACATCCGGCAACAGTGGTAGCTATGCTGCAGTGCTTGGAGATCCAAGAACATACGGTGTTACATTACGCGCTAACTTTGGTTCAGCTGCTAATCCGAATCGTTAGTCTTTAAAATAATATCTAATGAAAGGGTCGATGATAAAATCATCGACCCTTTTTTATGCCTCTATTTTAGTTGTGATACCTCAGTACTTAAATTTCTGTTTACCCCCAATCCCATAGAGCGATAACGAAATACTTATTGGGTGCGAAAGAAGATAGTTTTTTGTTTTTGCAAGTAGGGAATAAACGCATATAATTTTAAGATTTGGGCGTTCCCGCCAATCTGCCTTTCTAAGCATAAACAGCTTAGCAGTGGCGGTCGGGCTCTCGCTCCAAGTCCGACAACCGCACAAGTCCACGCGCTTCGGGCTTTCCCCTCGATCCCTAACGCGGATACTTGCATTAGGGATTGAGCCATTGTTTGAGATCTTTTTCTTTGATTTTTTAGGTGGATTTATATTTGAATTTTGATTCAAAGAAAAAAACGAGTAGCGAAAGCCCGACCCGACGAAGGAGGGAAATGCTCAAACTAAAACAGTGATTCTCAACAAACAATTACAACACATCATCCTGCTAAAAATAAATTATAATTGGGTGTGATAAGTATTATTGCTCTTGTTGCACTTATGACTATCAAAAAAAACATCCCGAAGAAAACGTATCCCCGGGATGCCTGAATATTCTATTATAAGTTTAATGATTTTATTGTGCGGTAGCCGTGCTTAATCTGCTTAATCTGCCGTTTGTACTGGTTGTGATCGTTTTTACAACCGTTCCTTTTTTCACTGCCAAGGGTGAAGTATATACCGGAGACTTTGCATTAGGTGCTGTTCCATCCAATGTATAATGGATCACTAATCCAGGGAACTCTGCATTTATGAAAGCCATTTCATTTTGGATCACGATACCAGGAGGAGGTAAACGGTAACCTATTCCGTTGGCTAAGTAATCTAAGCGTGGCATTTCACGTTGACCGATACGGTTAGCAAATTCATTCCATGATTGCAATAAAAGCGCATTTCGTTTTACCGATTCTGCTACTTGTGCCCATGCCGGATCTTGTGCCCATGCCCGTTCTGCAACTGCCAAAATACGTGGGAAAACTAAATACTCTGCCATCTCGGCACTCTTGGTATTCTCAGTCCAAAGTTGACCTTGTATACCCAAAATATTTTCTTTGCCTTGAGCTGTCAATCGTACTTTGTTGGCAAGACCGGCTAAGTCTAATGGATTACCCAATAAATCCAAGCTCGCATTTTGGTAAATGTTCAATGGAATGAATTCGTATACTTTTTTAGTATTGGTAAAACCTCCCCAATAGTAACCATGTTCTTTAGGATCTTTGCTATAGGCCAGATCAAGGTATAAGTTCGTTACGTTGGACAATACTGTTTTGTATCCTGCATTCGCCAATTGGTAGGCGAAGTCTTCTTGTCCCCAACCCCATACGTTGTTCCACACGTTAGGTCTGAA
>JACMQM010000228.1 GCA_014376985.1 Cytophagaceae bacterium
CCGAAGATATCACCTGTCATACAAGAAGAGTGCACGCGCACCATGATCGCTTCGTCTGCTGACCATTCGCCTTTCATCAAAGCCAGATGTATCTCGCCTGTATTGATTTGTGTGAAAGCAATCAAATCAAAATCACCAACCTCAGTAGGCATATCCACACCGATTTCACGTTTGATCAATGTTTCGTGTTTCAAACGGTACTCGATCAAATCTTTGATCGAGATTAATTTCAAATTAAATTTATCAGCAATCTCTCTCAACTCGGGCATCAACGCCATTGTGCCGTCTTCGCTCATGATCTCTACCAACACACCGGCAGGTTGGAAACCTGCAAGGCGCGCCAAGTCAATAGCAGCTTCGGTATGTCCTACTCTACGTAATACTCCACCTTTACGTGCTCTTAAAGGAAAGATATGTCCAGGTCTACCTAACTCTTCCGGCTTAGTATTTGGATCTACTAATGCTTTGATTGTTTTTGCTCTGTCTGAAGCGGAGATACCCGTTGTGCAACCATGACCCAATAGATCTACCGATACGGTAAATGGTGTTTCATGTGTAGCGGTGTTGGTACCTACCATCAAAGGAAGGTTCAATTCATCACAACGGTCATCGATCAAAGGAGTACAAATCAATCCACGTCCGTAACGCGCCATGAAGTTTACAATCTCCGGCGTTATACTTTCTGCCGCGCAGATAAAATCACCTTCGTTTTCACGATCTTCATCGTCAACCACTATGACCACTTTACCTTTTTTGATGTCTTCTATTGCTTCTTCTATTTTATCCAGCATATCACGTATTCCGTTCTGTAGGTTTCCAAATGTTTGTTTTTACACCGGTCGTATAATTGACCAATCCAATCAACAATGCTAAGTTCATCACATAAAAATGCGAAATGAAACGCAGCAAGCTAAAGTGTATATTTACTTTTTTTAATAAGTCGTCTATAAAAGGAACAATCATTAAAGTCAACTGACCAATGAATGTCAATTGGTAGAAATCATGCACTGGCAGCAAGAACAAATTTACCAGTAAAGCAGTAATAATAAAAACGGGAGCGAACCAACGTAAGATTTTATGAGAGATGAAACTAAAGGCCAATCCGGACGTCAATGGCCATAATATAGACTTCAATGACCCTAAATTCTGGAAATTGCCGATAGAGATCCTCACCTTCCTTCTAAACTCTTCTTTTATTTTATCTGTAATGTCTTCATAGTAGACTGCCGACAACTCATTAATGGACTTCTTATGGTTCAAGAAAACACTCATTGAGATATAGAAATCATCGACAATATAAGTCGCAGGAGCTGGTTTGTATTCCGCTCTTCTTATGGCAAAACAACCACCGAATGCACCAATCATAGCTCCCCACAATACACCCTCCTGGTACTTCATCTGATTCTCTCTCTTCAGGTATTCATTTTCCTGCACGGCAATTCCTTCTTTGCTGTGGTGCTCATTGATTAAGTTTCCTCCTACTACGGCGATCTCTTCATTCTTATAATGCTTGACCAATTCATAAATGGTCTCCGGATAAAAGAATACGTTCGCATCTGTAAGAACCAATATCGGCGAAGAAGAGTTCTCAAACAATTGGTTGATGATATTCGGTTTGCCAGTACGGCCTGCAAATATGGTTAAAGAGAGTTGAGGATATTTCGCTTTGTATTTTTCAATAATGGCATTGGTAGCATCGGTAGAATTATCAGAGCCAATGTAAAAATGAATTTTATCTAAAGGATAGTTTGTTTCAAAAGTCGATTGTATTTTCCTATCCATTACGACTTCCTCATTGTATACTGCCAATAAAATATCGACATGCGGCAAATCTTCTGTCTTAGCATATACAATGGCATTGTTTTTCTTCTGCCCCATCAGCAGAGAAAGAATCAAAGGAAACAACACATAACTGTGTATTACCAATAACCAACACAACCAAAATATAATTTGAAGTACGATCATGGACGGTTCAGCAAACGTTTATATAAGGCGACCAAATGATCTATCACTTTGTCGTTATCGTATTGTTCCATAATGACCTGACGGGCATTCGGACCAATAGCTGTATACTTTTCCGGATGAGAGAAATAGTCCAATAAGCTTGTTATCCATTCTTCCGGTTCATCAAATTTCAGAATATCTTTGTTGGATTCACAGGCTATACCTTCTGCTCCTATGGTTGAAGTTAAAATGCATTTTCCCAAAGCCATTCCTTCAATGATCTTTAATCGCATACCGCCACCGGAAAGCAATGGTACCAGCATCAGGTCGTATTGCTGCATGAAGATGGATGCATCGGCAACATAACCGTGAACAAAGATTCCGTTGCCTGCTAATTGCTGCACCGATTGAGGAGTATCTTTTCCTGCAATATGTAATTCTAGTAATGCATTCCTTCTCTTGGCTTCAGGCCAGACCTTTTTTATAAACCATTCAAGTCCTTCCAGATTCGGCAGCCAGTTCAATGAACTGATGATGAACATGGAATTCGACTTTGGTATTATAGACGGATCAATCGTAAACCGATTCAACTGTACACCTGCGGGAATAAACTCTTTAGGAGTATTCACTCCCAATTCGTTCAATCGTTGATTGTCTTCTTTGGTAATACCGGCAATGACATCGTATTTGGAAAAATATTTCTTCTCGAATGTTTTCAATTTACGTGATAACAAAGTCAGGTAAATTTTCTTCAATGGATTAGATTCGTTTCTCGCCAAACGTTCCCAAATAAGGTACTCGACATTGTGTGCACGCAGGACGACAGGAGCTTTGCTATACTTGCGGATCACATCAATGTAATACGCCACAAATGTCCCTTCTACGTGAATGACATCGAAGTCGTTTTGCTGCAACAAATCCATCAATGCTTTTTCAAAATCTTTTGAAACAAAGCGTTCCAAATTGTAGGGTATACTTTTGAATAAATTTAAAAAGGCATCTACCGGAGAAATGGTCGTGTCTATAAAAACGGTTTTAACTTTTGCGATATCTTTTAATACCTCGTCTTTTTGAAAATGCTTTGGGGTATTCACAGCCAATACCTGTACTTCATGTCCCTTTTTAGACAAGCCGGACATGATATCATACATCGCTATCGCTCCACCGTCATGTGGAGGAAAAGGCACTCTAAAACAAAGCTGGAGAACTTTCATTAAAACTAAACTTATTATTTCTGCTGCAATACTTTTTCAACAGAGAGCCACAATTTCTCGGCTGTCAAATCCCATGAAAACTTTTTGCGTTGCAATTTTCCTTTTTTTATTAATTCTTTACGGTGTTCGTGGTTGCTATACATTTCCAACATAGCTTCCTTAATTGCTTTTACAGAATTAGGGTCTACCAACAAGGCGGCATCTCCTGCTACTTCAGGCATTGAAGTAACGCTGGAAGTAATCACAGGTACTTCACAATACATGGCTTCAAGAATGGGAATTCCAAACCCTTCAAAGAAAGGTACGTATGTCAGTGCATAAGCCGAAGCCAAAATATCCTTTAGATCTGAAGTAGATACACGTCCAAGAAATAACACATCTTGCTTATTTATCATCTGCATGTACACATCATTCACTTCAGAATTGTCCTGCATTTTATTGCCGACCAACACCAGTTTCATATCACTGGCCAGTTCTTTTTTGAAAGCATCAAAGGCACGTAATAAGTTAGCAATATTCTTACGGGGGTTGATCGAACCAACATACACAAAGTAAGGTCTGCCGTTGGCATAACGATGTCTGACTTTATGCTGTGCCTCTTCATCCAAGGGTACATATTTCTCATTGGCACCGTTGTAGACCACATCAATCTTATCGGTATCTATACCATACGTCTTCGCAATGTCCTGTTTAGAATATTCGGATACTGTTGCCAACCGATTGCAGGCATGTGCATAGCGTTTGTAATAATGAGTATAAAACCAGCGGTGAAAGAAAGGTAAATCTTTTGGACGGTGTTCGAAATTAATATCATGGATCACATTCAACACCGGTGCTGACAATTTCAATGGCATGATCCCATCAGGAGAAATGAACAAGTCCACTTTCTTAAACCACAAATAAATGGACATTACCCAATGAAAATAAATCAGGTATAAAAAAGGATGTCTGGCCGGAGGAAAGAGAACGACAGGCTTTACATTATTGGCAAATATAAATTTCTTGCTGTATGGTCTGTCAAATATAAAAATGAATTCATGCTCAGGATGATCTCTTGTGATACGCTTCAATGTTTCATAGGCAAACCATCCGATGCCTTCCATCTTATCTTCCAATAACAACCGCGTATTTACTGCTATTCTTGCCATACCTTATCCAACTACTATACCCAACAGGCCGTTGATCTGATCCGATATTTTTTTCACTTCCCTTATTTGCAATTGAAGATCCATAATTACCTTATCGTCTTTCTCCACTTTAATTTTATCCATGATGTCATGCATCATGCGAAGAATCGCCACACGCTTCGTACGTAATACAGAGCGTTGAGTTAAAGTAGGCAATAGATCTATATTGGTAGGAACGATGATATGAAATTTCTCCCAGTTAGCCGATACAGCATGAGGGCTCGACAACAAGCGAATCGCTTCTTTTCGGATTCCCACATCCGGATGTTTAATAAAATACAAACTTCCAACGGTCTCTCCTTTACTCAAACGTTGAGTCATTTCCGTGATCATGCTATTGTATACAGGCGTTTGGAAGGTGATTTCTTCCAGCTCCTGGAGAATATAAGTTCCTGCAGACAATTTCTCATCCACCAGTTCATCGAAATGATTGAGCAATAAGGTGATCGCTGATTCTTCTTCTCTTTTAACTAACAGAGAAACATGATCCAGTGATTCATCAGGATTTTCATTTTGTTGTTCTACCAGCACATCTTCCAGCGTTTCCGATGAAGGAGGCTGTTGCCCTTTGCCATTATTACGGCCGTTGTAAATCAGTTTATTGTATTCGGAAATCAGGACTTGTTCATCCACATCCAGCACGCGGCTGCATTCTCTAAAGAATACTGCACGTTTGATTCCGTCTTTGATTTGCGTAATGCTTTCTACTATGTCTTTGATGACTGCCGCTTTCTTATAAGGATCACGTCCCGCTTCTTCGCTGAGTAAGCCTGCTTTGAACGTGATAAAATCTTTCTTGTTTTGCTTGATGTAATCCATCATGCCTTCTCCACCCAGCTTGCGTACGAAGCTATCCGGATCTTCCTGATCGGGCAAGACGACAATGCTCACATTCATTTCTTCCTTCAGGATCAAATCAACACCTCGCAAGGAAGCTTTCAAACCTGCGTTGTCACCGTCGAATAATAAAGTAATGTTAGGAGTATAGCGGCGTACCAGTTTGATCTGGTCTTCCGTCAATGCGGTACCCGATGAAGCCACCACATGTTCGATACCGCCCTGATGCAAGGATACCACATCGGTATATCCTTCTACCAGAAAACATTCATCCAGTTTGCGGATGGCTGTTTTGGCCTGGAAGATTCCGTAAAGAACTTTACTTTTATGGTACACCTCTCCTTCTGGCGAGTTGAGGTATTTGGGTTGATTTTTTTCTTTGGTTAAAATACGGGCGCCAAACCCGATGACTTTTCCTGCCACACTATGGATAGGAAACATCACACGTCCGCGGAAACGATCGTAGAGCTTTGTCTTTGTGCTATCGTTGGCATTTTCACGCGCCAAAGCCAGACCAGCTTTCTGTAAAATATCAGGCTTGAACTGATCGGCTAATGCTTTTGTAAGTAAGCCTTCCCAGGCATCGAGGCTATAACCCAGGTTGAATTTTTTGATGATCGGATCGATGAATCCTCGTTCCCTGAAATAGCTCAAACCAATGGATTTGCCTTCGTCGTTTTCCCAAAGGTTATGGACATAATGATCGTTGGCATATTGCAAAGCGATCAGAATACTTTCACGTTCTGTATCTTGCTGAACATCTTCATCCTTTCGACCCAGTTCGATGATAGCGATGTTATATTTGTTAGCCAAGAAAACGATGGCTTCCGAAAACGTGAATGTTTCATGATCCATGATAAACTGGATCGAATCACCTGATTTACCGCAACCGAAACAATGGTAAATTCCTTTGGAAGGAGTCACTGAAAAAGAAGGTGACTTTTCATTGTGAAA
>JACMQM010000028.1 GCA_014376985.1 Cytophagaceae bacterium
GACGGCATTCGCGATCTGTTTCAGGATTTTGACAGTTACGAATACAGAAGAAGACAAGAGCGAAGAGTGGTTCTTCAAAAATCAATCGGAGACACGCGTCAAATCTCTTTAATACTTACTATTTGTTCCATTGCCATTGCCCTGGTGTCTGGCTTATATATCATTCGTTTGATTACGAGTAGAATTGCGGAGATGGTAGGCTTGGCAGAAGAAATTTCCAAAGGCAATTTCCAAACCATTACAGACAATAAACAAGACGAACTCCGGCGGCTTTCTGAATCACTCAATACCATGTCTATTATTTTAGAAAAAAACTTTAAAGAATTAAAAAAGAAAAACAGAGAACTGGATGAGTTTGCCTATTTCGTATCACATGACTTGAAAGCACCTTTGCGCGGGATAGACAACATTACTACTTGGCTGGAAGAAGATCATGGCAAAGAGCTCACTCCTGATGTTAAAAAAAGCATAGACCTCATCAAAGGCCGTACTAAGCGGTTGGAGAACATGATCAACGGTTTGCTCGACTATGCAAGAATAGGAAAAGTTAAAAGAGGGCTTGAAATAGTAGCAGTAAATGAAATGATTAATGAGCTAGTGGAATTACTTGTACCTCCGAATTTCACTGTCAACCTCTTGAATAAGATGCCGGTCCTGACCACTGATAAAATACATATTGAACAAGTTTTTTCTAATCTGATCAGCAACGCGGTAAAGTATAATCATAAAGTAATCGGCAGGATCGATTTCAGTTCTGCAGACTGGGGCGATTTCTATGAATTTACGGTACAAGATGATGGCATCGGTATACAATCCGAATACCACGAAAAAATATTTACCATCTTTCAAACGTTGCAGGAACGTGATGCTTTTGAAAGTACAGGAGTTGGTCTGGCCATTGTAAAAAAAATATTGGAAGACCATAAAGCAACCATTAAAGTAGAATCAGCATTGGGAAAAGGTGCTGCCTTTATATTCACCTGGCCAAAAAATCCAGTGACTGAATAAATTCATAATGCCAATAAAAATCCAGCTATGAATCACAAAACCATATTACTTGTAGAAGACGATTACCTTGATGTAACGAGTGTAAAACGTTCTTTGAGCAAATTAAATATCGATCACGAATTACACATCGCCCATAATGGAGTAGACGCACTGGCTTTATTAAATGGTAATTCTCCGGACGGCACTAAAGTTAAACCGGATATCATTATTCTGGATCTGAATATGCCAAAAATGAACGGAATGGAGTTTTTAGGCATTATAAAGAACTACTATAGTCTAAAAAACATCAAGGTTTTTGTCATGACCACTTCTTCCGAAGAATATGACCGTGCCGCTGTTGAAAATTTAGGGATTACCGGATACATCTTAAAACCTCTGGATTTTGAAAAATCGAGGGATTCTACGGCTTCTTCGACGCATCAATTGATGTCAGAATTGCTGAGTTGAAAAAACAATCAATTTTATTCACCTGGCGGTTACCTTGGATTACCCTTCCAGTATAAACCAATAACAAAGCAACTACTTATTCATAACCTTCAGGAGTACGATATGACGTGTCGTACTCTTGTTTTTTTTAGGGGTAAATGGAATACTTGTCCAGCTTCCCTCCTTTATAAACATAGGCTTCGTAATAATGTTTATTAACACCGTATACTTCTTCCAGTACTAATTTATCTGCTCCTCTGGCAATTTCACTAATCTCTTGTTGTTGCTTGAGAGGAATTTGATACTGTTGAATGGGGTATTCCAATTCAAAACCTTCGTCATACTCCAATTCCAATTCAAACGTACTTTTTTTCCATTGCATCTTCATGTCTATTCCTTTGTCGGCAGACTGGTAAGATAAACTGGCTTTATTTTGATGAACTAAATTGGCCGTTGCATTGGAAAACATAGCCATACCAGAAATGACCATAGCGCTGTAACCTAGTCTTTGAAAGAGTTGTTCACTGATATAAGGCAATATTCTTTTAACTCCGATGGAAGATAAAATCGCGGCAACCGCAATTATAAAACCAAACAAAAGCACGTGTTGAGTAAGCAAACCAAAAGAAGCATACAAAACCAACTTAATACAATGCAGCAATAATTCATTGGCTGCGCGAGTAGCGACGATCTCTTCCTTACTTAATCCATAGCGCAGATAAAATCTATTGAACAATAAACCAACCGCACCAGTTAGTCCTGATACAAAACCTGCTGTAAGACCTATCAGCAATAAATACACTTTGGGCATGTGAGATGCAATCGAGCTTTCTTTTTTTGATTTAAAAATCAAAGGAAGATTAGACAATAAAAAAAGGCCCAAAATTAACTCTAAATAAAAAGGATTCAGGGAAGTCAATAACCACGAACCCAACCATACGGCAGGTATAGCCGGAGGAACAAACCATATGACTATACTCCAACGGATATTTCGAAAGAACAGCAGTATTCTAGATACAGAACTCGAGGCTGTGCCGATCGACAAGGCAGCGGGAATCTGAGCACCGGGTAAGACCCAGTTGAGTGCGGGTATCAAAATAAAACTGGCTCCTCCTCCACATACAGCACTGAGGGAAAAGGCAAGAAAAGAAAAAAGAAAAAGTAGTATTCCAGATAGTAGCATCACCAAATATACGAATCAATTCTGGAAAGATTGGGAATAAAAAAACTCCGGGAAATAAGCACCGGAGTTTTTTTATTTAATTTATTGCATTTAGTTCTTCACCAAAGTTTGTGTAATTATTCCCGAGCCTGTGTCAATTCTAACCAGATAAATTCCCGATGACAAATGACTCAATTGCAAATTGCCCTG
This sequence comes from Cytophagaceae bacterium, assembly GCA_014376985.1. Lineage (GTDB taxonomy): Bacteria > Bacteroidota > Bacteroidia > Cytophagales > Cytophagaceae > JACMQM01. The sequence continues at coordinate 2,807 of JACMQM010000028.1, forward strand.
TGCTTCCACTTTTGTTTGTGTGATCACTTCTACGCCTTGGCTATTGAAAATACTCACGTAAGTAGATTCATTGCTATTGATGGTAATAACATCTGATGCCGGGTTTGGAACAATCAAAAAAGCATTCTCTGCATTGCTTTCACTTTGCTCCTCACCTGCACGTGCTGTACAACTTCCTCTCTCATACCAGGCATCTGTCCAGTACGCTCCGCTGCCAGGAGCATATGCCCAAGCCGCACCGTTGCACCAACCTGAATAAGGGAACTCTTTACATTCGTAACGCTTGCCCACATTCTTCACTTTGCTGGCTGGTACGTATCCACCGTTTTCTGCATAAGCAGCGATGCCTGCACATTGATCCGTCACCACTGCCACTACTTTTACTGTAACGCTTGCTGATGTTGTGATGGCTCCTGTATTGTCATAAGCTTTTGCTGTCAATGTATAATTGCCCGCAGTTACATTTGTCCAGGTGTAAGCATAAGGTGATGAAGCATCTTCACCAAGCTTTTGTGTGCCGTTATAGAATTCTACTTTAGCAACAGAGCCATCTGAATCAGCTGCGTTGGCTGCTATAGAAAGTGAAGCAGGTGCATTGACGCTTACATTGTTGGCTGGTGAAGTCAAACTTACAGTTGGTGCTACATTTGGATTGGTCACTACTACTGCATTCACTTTAATCGTAAGATTCGCAGATAACGTCACACCACCTTTAGCGTCTGTGGCTAAAGCTTTCACAGTGTAAGTGCCAACTGCTAGATTGCTCCATGCATAAGAGTAAGGTGCTGTAGCATCAGTCCCTAATAAAGTCGTTCCATTGTAGAAGTCTACTTTACTGATTCCGTCGGCGTCTGCTGCTGTTGCACTCAAGGTAATGTTGGCAGGGCCATTTATATTCGTTGTACTGGAACTCACCGTAACCGTTGGCAATGGATTCGAATACAATTGTGAAGTGGGCACTACTTCTCTTGTTTGTTGTGCGCTTGACCATTCAAACTTGATGTTTGCTCCGCCTACATTTTCAAAGTATTCCACTTTGATATCGTATTTCTGTTGAGCGATCAAATTTATCTTTCCTGTATAATCAGTACCCCAGTTGTCTGCCCATTGATCGATGATCAATACATTGTTCACCCAAACTCTTCTTCCGTTATCCGAATTGATGTAGAAAGTATATTCTCCTGAATATTTCGGCTGAACGAGTCCCGTCCATCTCGCTGAGAAACCATCTGCGTTTACTGCTGCATTCGGAGAACCGAAACCCCAATCCATATTCAGTGTTGCATCTTTTCTGCTGTACACGGCTGTTTCGAAATTCATTCCGTTGAAATAATTGCCTGTCAATCCGTCACCATTTCCGTTTGTTATGGTTACCGCTACAAACTTCCATTGACCACTTGTCTGGTTATTGTTATCCCCCTGCTGAATGTTGGCATTGTTATCCAAACTTGCATTGGCTACTTCCACTACTTTACCACTGTGCTTCGCAATCAGTTTATAAAAACCATCACCTGTAGGGACCACAATAAATTGCTGATTGAATGTTGCAGTGTATGTTTGTTGCTGAACATTGGCACCATTGTCTTTCTTAAGCCCTTCTACTTCCATGACCTTACCACTATGAACGGCAATCACTTTATAAGCACCATCTCCAACTGATTCGAATTTAAATTGCTGATTCGCTCCTCCGTTGAAAGCTCCTTGTGAAATGTTTGCACCATCTGCTGTGCTGATTCCAAACACATCCGTGTACAATCCGCTGTTGCGATTTTGTATATAGAATGTACCGCTGATGTTCGGCTCACCATTAGCGCGAATACGCAGAGAGGATATTTTATCGTTCCAGTCAGCAAGCCAGCCATTATCCGCTGTGAAATCATTAGCGGTTCCTGTGAAATTATCGCCGTCGTATGCCGTGATTTTAAATCCCTGCGCAATTTTTAGCGAAGTAATGTCGTTGTCAGAAATACCTTTATCTTTCAGTTGAGCAAGTGTATAATCTCCAACATCAAGGCCTACCGCATAACCTCCGAAATTGACATCCTGATAAACAGTTCCTACATAAGGTCTGATGTCTATTACTTTCAAGGAAGAAGTTTTATCGTTCCAATCTGCTAACCAATTAATATCTGCCGTATAATCTTTTGTAGTGCCTGTGAAATTATCTCCCTCGTATACTGTTACTTTAAATCCTGGTGCTATTTTGAAAGACGTAATGTCATTATCCTGTATTCCTCTTGCTTGCAATTGAGCCAATGTATAGTTTCCTAAATCAAGCCCGCCTGTGTAACCGCCATAATTAATGTCTTGATAAGCGTTAACAATATATGTCTTGCCATCTGTAATTTTCAAAGAAGTGATTCTGTCGTTCCAATCTGCCAACCAACCTGTGTTTGCTGTAAAGGTTTTTGAAACACCTGTGAAATTATCATTTTCATATACCATAACAGAATATCCCGTTGGGATAGTGAAAGAAGTAATGTCATTATCTAACACCCCCTTCGCTTGCAGTTGAGCCAACGTGTAGTTTCCTAACGGAAGCTGAGAATAAAATCCTGCGTAATTGATATTTTGATAAACGTGTACTTTATTTAAGCTGGCCGCCGATTCAAATAAATGCACGCCGCTGGTTTGCGTAGATAAGTCAATGGTGCCGTTTGGTAAAGCACCCCAATCGTAACTGATTAAATAATTTGATTTGTTCACAGAATTAGCCCAGGCATAGTCGCCCGTATAATGAATGACTTTCAAATAACGATCTTTTTGTGCTGGCGTTAAATTTCCAACACGAACAAACTCTGTAAACCATTTTGCAAAAATTCCTTTGAACAAACCGCCGTCTCCTTGTCCTTTTTCATTTAACCAAAATACGCCGCCGTTGTAAAGTCTGTAATTCATCATGAACTCTGAAGCTTTGATCCCATCGTCAATATAAGACTGTGCGCCTGTTACAATACTCAGTTCAAGACAAGCACCGATAAACATACCGGAGTTGTAAGAGAATTGCCAGCCTTCATTAAAATTACCCGGACCATCCCAAATACCACCTTGCGCGTTGAGTACATTTGCTTTCATCCATGCATGAATGTCTTTTGCCATTTGTAAGTTGGCTGGGTCTCCTTCTAATTGATACAGCTTAACAGCAATAATAATTGCCGGTGCATTCGCGATGGAATTTTTACACGGTGTTGTACATCCTTTTTTCCAGGACATTGCTCCATCCACATATCCAGTTTTAATTTCAGCCCATATGTCATGTACCGCATTGAGATACTCCGGATCTTTGGTTGCATTGTAGCAATTGAAAGTAGCTAAGCACAGCCATTCCAAGTCATCGTAATAATCGTTGCGGTATGTTCCTGCAGCGTAGCGATTGTATTTGCGAATCCCTGCAAGAATGCTTTTCATTCTGTCTCTATACACCGTATTGCGGGTTCTTTGATAGGCATCGGCTAATGTCTCTAAAGTATGAGCGGTAACCCAGTAGCCATATCCATAAGGATCATTATCAGAGGCACTATTGCCTTTATAATAACTTTTATCCGCGGACATGAAAATATTATTTGTTCCGTTCTGAATATTTTCAGCACGTTGATCAATGGATTGAGCAAACAAATTACTGTTCAAGAGCGCCAGCATCAGTACGGTCAAAAATTTCATTGCTTTAGTTTTCATAGTTACAAATTAAGTGATGAGCAATTGATAAATTATCTTTTCAATATTGTTTGTGTGGTAACGTCAGAGCCGTTATCAATCTTTAAATCCTGATTCGCGCAAAAGCTGGAAAAGAAGGAAGCAATTGACCCTGTGGCCAAGTAATCTGAGCCATAGCCGGCAACAGGAATAATGAAAGCAAACACACAAGGAAAGCGTGTTGGAGGAGTTTCTTCATACAATTAATAAACTATAGCTGGTTTTTGATAAAAATTTGACCGTTTCAAGAGCTCTGCTAGTTGCACTAAACGTAGTAACGGTACTGGTTATATACAGTAAAGCCTTTGAATTCTTACATAAAAAATCAAACAGCAACTTATAAAAAGGCTAAAAATGGCCTTTTATGGGGATTGTATGGCTTTTGTATGGAATAGAGCGTAGAATTTATTCTTGTGAACAATATGTACCGATTTTCTTTATAAAAAACACTAGGTCTACTACCAGCTCACTTGCTTCAAATCCTCTTTAGCGAGCAGTAACAATAGGTTTAAAGGAAAAGGCTTCTCACTTTGTTTTGTTCTCATTCTTTATCAATTCCCTTCAGCATATGCGCCAAAATGGGTTCGCATTTCTCACGGCAACACGGATAAAAATGGCCATGTTTCCAAAAATTAGATTTCGGCGATTGACCCCACCAGAATTCTGCTAAAGCAATTGGTCTCATCTTTTGCTGAAAGGCGTATTGCAAAAGCTTAGGGCCGGCACATTCTCCTGCTCCACTCGGCGGATTCTTATAAAACGCGTCCTTAAAAATTTCATTCAGGCTTTTTTCTTCACCTTCCCCATTCAGGAAATGATAACTGTTGAACAATTCCTGCTGCAAAGCCATTGAATTATTTTTCCGCAAATTCTTTAGACGAACAATCTCTTCTTCATAAGCTGCAGGTTTCAATTCTTCGAGTTGCTCGATCTGCTGGTTGATGCGGGAGAGTTCAGCCATGCCTTCATTCAGAAAACTATTTTCCGTTAAACTGTCAAACACGGGTGGCACAAACGTTGGGTGATGATTGCCACCTGCCAACTTACCGGAGAAGGCTGTTAAGTAGCCTACTTCATCTTTTTTTGTTTTCACTACTAATACACCAAACATCTTGCCGATGATCGTTCCTTCATTTTCGGAAGCTTGTGTTAAGCCAAAGTTATGAGACCAGCTTTTTTGTTCTTTCAAATAAGCTTGCAGTTCCTCTGCAGCCAATAAACACAGGGCATGCGGAGTGTCATTCAATAACAGTTCAAACCGCTCAGGCAACAAACAATTGTTTATTGGCGATTGAAAAGAATGAAATAAACGATCGTTTAAAGAAGCTATCACTGAAAAAGGTTAAGCCTTGCAAGATAGATAAATCATTACAACTAAGTATTTGGAAGAATTGAAACAACTGACTAAAAAAACCTGCTTACCAAAAAACATAAACCAGTCTGCTGAAGCAGAACTGGTTTATGTTTTTATACGGCAATCAAAGTACAGGAAGGTAAATATCAAATTGAGCACCTTTATCTAATTTACCCGTTGCGAAAATAATTCCTTTATGATTTTCAACAATCCGTTTACAGATGGCAAGACCAATGCCGGTTCCATTATATTGGGCCTGCCCGTGCAAGCGCTGGAACACTTCAAAAATACGGTCCTTATATTGTGGATCAAACCCAATGCCGTTGTCCGTAACGGAGATGTGACAATAGTTAGTTTCCGGAGAGATGTCATCATACTTTAGTAAACGTCCTGGCGTAATTTCACATTTTATACTTATCCGCGGAAATCTTGTAGTATGAGTAAATTTTAACGCATTGCTGATCAGGTTATGAATAACCTGACGGAACTGAAATACGATGACTTCCGTATGGCATATTCCTTCCGTGGTTATGATTGCTTTTTTCTCTTTTACTGATTCTTTAAATTCCGCAATTACTTCTTTTACAATTTTTGTCAGATCTACTTTTTCAAAATCGCGCTTGCCTTCTTTTACACCTGCATATACCAACAAGTCATCGATGAGAAGCTGCATTCGGCCTACTGTACTTTGGACTTTCTTAAGGTATCGCTTGCCACTCGTGGATAAATTTTCCTGTTCTTCATCAATTAAGCAGGACGTAAACAAGTTTATTTTACGCAAAGGCTCCTGCAAGTCATGGCTGGACAAGAAAGTAAAGGTTTCTAATTGTTTGTTCGTTTTTTCCAGAAAGCTGTTTTTTTCTTTTACGATCTGATAACTCTGTTCTAATGCCTTTGTTCTTTGACCTATAATATCTTCCAATCTTTTGTTATTGGATTTTTGATCTTTAATAATTTCTGTCGTCTCTGTAAAGGTAAGCAAAATGAGTTGCTCGTTTTGCGTCTTCTGCGAGATGCTGCGGGCATTGAGCAACATCGTCTTCTGCCCCGCTCCTGGAAACGAATAGGTGATCTCATGTTCATAAAATCGGGTGTCCTTTTGAAGAACATTTTGCAAAAGCTGGCGCAGGCTTGGAATATCCCATTGGTGATTCCCCAATTCATATAACAGTGTTCCTTCCGCACTATTTTGCATGACATGGAATTTTTTATAAAACGCTTTATTGGCTGATTTGATGCGAAGATTTTTATCGAGAATAATCATCGGCTCGTGCATAATTTCTGCCACTACTTCTGAAAAATTATACGACTCCGCCAATTGCTCATTGCGTATATGCAATTCCTGATTGGTGGTTAAGAGCTCTTCGTTTGTAGCTTCAATCTCTTCTTTAGAAGTCTCCAGCTCTTCATTCAAGGTTTGAAATTCTTCGCTGGCTGAAATAATTTCTTCATTAGCC
>JACMQM010000004.1 GCA_014376985.1 Cytophagaceae bacterium
GAAGTCAATAAAGAAATAGAACGCTTCACTGTTGGCAAAGACCGTGAGATGGATTTATTCCTGGCTCCTTTTGATGTGTTGGGTTCTTTAGCGCATACCGCTATGCTGGCAGATATTGGTTTGTTGGAAAAATCTGAAAAGGAAATTCTTCACAAAGAGTTAAAGACTATTTATAAAGAAATTGCCAGCGGTAATTTTACTATTGAGGATGGAATTGAAGATGTTCACTCACAAGTAGAATTACTGTTGACGAAAAGATTAGGAGACGTCGGTAAGAAGATTCACAGCGGTCGTTCGCGCAACGACCAGGTGTTGGTGGATCTAAAATTATTTACTCGTCACGCCCTCAAAGAAACGGTTGAAGAAGCCAAATCATTATTCGATTTGCTGATTCAATTGAGCGAGCAATACAAAGATCATTCTCTTCCAGGCTATACGCACTTCCAGTTGGCCATGCCTTCTTCTTTTGGATTATGGTTTGGTGCCTATGCCGAAAGTTTGGTAGACGACATGCACATGCTGCAAGCCGCTTACAAAATCTCTAATAAGAATCCATTAGGTTCAGCTGCAGGATATGGTTCTTCTTTTCCATTGAAGCGTCAGCAGACAACAGATCTTTTAGGTTTTGAAGCGCTTAACTTCAATGTTGTTTACGCGCAAATGGGTCGTGGCAAAACGGAACGTAATGTCAGTTCTGCTCTTGCTTCATTAGCAGGCACCATCGGTAAATTGGCAATGGATGTGACATTGTACATGAATCAGAATTTCGGATTCATAACTTTCCCAAATGAATTGACAACCGGTTCTAGTATCATGCCGCACAAAAAGAATCCGGATGTGTTTGAATTGATTCGTGCAAAGTCTAACAAACTTCAGGCTTTACCAAATGAAATTGCAATGATTACGGCAAACCTTCCTTCTGGTTACCATAGAGATTTGCAGTTGATCAAAGAAAGTTTTGTTCCAGCATTTGGAGAGATCATAGATTGCATTGCGTTGACTAAATTCATGTTGTCTAATATTCAAATCAAGAAAGACATTTTGAAAGATGATAAGTACAAATACTTATTCAGTGTAGATGTAGTAAATGATCTGGTAAACAAAGGCACTCCCTTCCGCGATGCCTACAAACAAGTAGGAACATCTATAGACAACGGAACATTTAAACCATTACACGATATTCAACATACACATGAAGGCAGTATCGGTAATCTCATGAATAAGGAAATTACCGGATTGATGGATAAAGTATTGAGTGGTTTTGAATTTTATAAAGTAGATGATGCGATCCATAAGTTATTAAAATGATACCAATCGCAGTCCTAAAAAACCAGCTAATAATTATAGCTGGTTTTTTATTTTTATACATTTTAAAAATATTTTTTATTTCTTAAATACTCACCTTATACTCAACATGAGTAAAATCCAATACAAATAGAGAGTAAAAATTCTCACTTATCCTCTAGAGAGACTTCATGCCATTTTTTCTAAGCATGCTTTACTCAAATCCTTGAATCTAGTCGTATCCGAACTCTCGTAAGTATAACTATATTACTTACATACTATTGGTGCATAACATAAATTAAACTTAAATTTTAAACAACATGAAAGAAGTGAAAGAACACACAGACATCACTACTTACGGCCAAAAACGCAGATTGTTTTTGAAAACAGCAGGAGTAGGAATGATTGCAACCGCACTGGTAGCTGCGGGTTGCAAGAAAAAAAACGATGACCCTTCACCAGGAGGTGATGGGAAGATCGATTTAGGAAGTGGCGATACAGGCATTCTAAATTATGCGTATGCGCTAGAACAACTGGAAGCAGCATTTTACACAACAGTAGTTGCTAATTCAAGTTTCACCACAATTTTTTCCACTTCAGAACAAATCCTTTTGAAAGACATCAAAGCGCATGAAATCGTGCATAGAGAATTTTTCAAAACAGCGTTAGGAACAAGTGCGATACAGGCCTTACAAGTTGACTTCAGTACGATTAACTTTACGAGCAGAACAAGCGTACTCGGAGCAGCCAAAACATTTGAGGACTTAGGTGTCGCTGCTTATAATGGCGCAGGTAAATTATTCTCTACTGCTGGAATAGCATATCTTGGACTGGCTGGAAAAATTGTATCCGTAGAAGCAAGACATGCATCTGCTATTAGAGATCTGATCAGTCCAAAATCTAAAAATTTTGCCGGTGACGATGTCGTTTCAGTAAGTCAGGGTCTGGATGGAGCAAAAACACCTATCGTGGTACTCGAAAGTGCAAACGTGTACCTGATTACTAAAGTATCAGGAAATAATCTACCCACCGCTTAACCATTAAGTTATTATGAACCTACTAAAAATAATTGATCAATTGCAGTTAGACAAAATTGATCAGGAAGAGTTTTTAAAACCGGCAATGAGAAGAGGACTCTTTAAAAAAGCCAGTGACTATAGTTTAAAGGCAGCTCTTACATCAATACCGTTTGCACTTTTTGCAATGCCTAAAATTGCAAGTGCGCATGCTCTTGATACGGTAACAGATGCCTTGAATTTTGCATTGACGTTAGAATACCTGGAAGCGGATTTTTATACCAAAGGTCTTGCAGCGTCAGGATTAATAGCATCTACAGACTTGGCAATCTTCCAACAAATCAGCCAGCACGAAACAGCACACGTTGCTTTCCTTAAAAGTGTATTAGGAGCCAATGCTGTTGCTAAACCTAACTTTGATTTCACAGGAAGTAAAAACGGAACCGTTACCGCTACATATCCTGATGTATTTACTAACTATCAAACATTTCTTGCATTGGCACAGGCTTTTGAAGATACTGGTGTAAGAGCATACAAAGGACAGGCAGGAAATCTGATTAGTAACGATGTAGCTTTGACAGCGGCTTTACAAATTCACTCCGTGGAAGCCAGACACGCTTCAGAAGTAAGAAGGTTAAGAGGCAACAAAGGATGGATTGTACAAAGTCAAAATGATGGTTTGCCGACAGCTATTTATAATGCAGGTAATCCTTCATCTACTTTCCCAGCTGAAAGTAATTTAACGCAAGGAGGAGTAAACCTCTCTACTCTTGCTTCCGCAGAAATTACAGTAAACAACATTACTGAAGCATTTGACGAACCGTTGGATAGCTCAACTGTATTAAGTATTGCAGGAGGCTTCATTTATTAATTAATGAAGAGGATCTCTTGTCGAGATCCTCTTTTACAAATCTCTCACCATCTAAATAAAAAAAATTATGACACTTCACACATTCTTAATTATGGGCCTCGGAGGAGGAGAAATCATGCTAATCTTAGGCATTATGGTTCTTATGTTTGGCGCAAAAAAAATTCCTGAATTGGCAAAAGGACTTGGACAAGGTATAAGAGAATTTAAAACCGCTTCTTCAGAAGTAAAATCTGAAATTACTAAATCAGTGGAAGAGAAGAAGACTGAAATTTAAATCTTCTTCTCTTCATTCCTTAATTACTAACGATATGTTCTTATTAAATTTATTGGGCAAATCTGCTATGCAGATAAAACCAGAAGAAATGAATATGATCGACCACCTGGAAGAATTGAGGTGGAGACTGATCAGGGGAGTAGTGGTGGTATTGGTGTTTACTATTATTGCTTTTATTTACATGCCTGAAATTTTCCAACATGTTATTTTAGCGCATGCCAATCCTGACTTCTGGACTTACAGAATGCTTTGTAAAATTGATCCGACCTTATGTGTCGATCATTTAAATTTCACGTTGCAGAGCAGAGATATGGCCGGACAGTTTACCATACATCTTAAGACAGCTTTCATCATGGGATTCATCGGAGGTTTTCCATACATCGTTTGGCAAATTTGGAATTACATTAAACCTGCACTAAAGACACAGGAAAAATCCGGAAACTTTGCTGTACTTGCTATTGTTCCCTTTCTTTTCATGATCGGAATAGCATTTGGATACTTTGTATTGGCACCGCTTTCTGTAAACTTCCTTGCCAATTATCAAATTGATTCAACAATAGTCAATCAGTTTGACATTACTTCGTACGTATCTACAGTTTGCATGCTTGTTGTAGCTTGCGGACTTATCTTTCAATTGCCTATATTGATTCACTTCTTATCCATCGCAGGTATTATCACTCCTGCCTTCATGAAAAAATACCGCAAGCATGCCATCGTCATTATATTTGTGTTGGCTGGCATCATCACACCTTCGCCGGATATGTTGAGCCAGCTTATTGTAGCCTTACCTATTTATCTGCTGTATGAAATAAGTATCATTACATCAGGGAGAGTACAAAAAAACAGAATGGCAATGAGTGTGTAACAATCTCATTTTGCTTATTTAACAAGAAACACTTATCTTATTGTAAGTGTTTTTTGTTAAATACTTTTTGCAACCGCCATGACTAGAAAAATTACGAATGTTCTCATCGTTATCTTAACTATTCTCGCTGCAGAATTAGCAGTAGAATACGTCAAACATTTTCTAAAATTTAAAACAGAATACCACGACAAGTATCTTCTGACTCTAATAGGTATGGCAATTATTGTAGCCATTTATTATCCGGTATTCGGATTGGTACATAACCTGACAGAACACTTTACCAAAAAATTTGTTAGCGCTTCTCAAAAAAAAGCAGGAAATGAATTAATAGGAATAATAGTGGCTTTTTTAATCGGGGGAGGCATTCTATTTCTGATCTATTTACACCAGTGGTACGGCATTACTTTATGGTAAAAAGGATAAATTATCTTCACTAGGCTATTTAAAATCATTCTAAACATGCCATATTTGTAATAGATTTAGATACTGATTTCCGTTGAATACTTTTGCCGCCTTTACTACTTCTCTTACTTTAAACCACAAAATAGGACACTACACTTTGGTATATGGTGACCTGTTAATAGAGCAAAGCATATATGAATTTCTTTCCACATGTGCCGTAGTGACTAAAATCAATGTAGAAAAACATCTTTCGAATACCGCTGATAATTAAGACAGTGTACGAATTCCCTTGTCTACTTGCGGTAAAACCATAGAGCTCGTCATACATCATCTTTTTGCTTTTAAAAAGCTATATCAAGAAGAAATGCATAAGCTTCAACTAGAAGACCTGTTGATCCGATTGAAAATTACTACTTTTACGGAAGAGGTTATTTTGTTTAGACTTTTTACAAACTACTGATGCTCATTACAAAATTAAACTAATACTTATACTTTCGGTTTTACGATAAGAACAACAAAGTATACCTATGAAATCATCACTGATCAGACAACGCACTTCCCTTCTGGATTCTATTCTGGAAGAATTAAATAAACAAATGGCGATCGAAGCACATTCTTATGCTGCTTATCTTTCTATGTCGGCTTGGTTCGATATACAGGGCCTTGTAGGCTGTGCTCATTATTTCAAAAAACAATCCGGAGAAGAAAGAGAACATCAACTTCGTATCTTTGATTATGTTACTAATATGGGTGCATTGGCGGTATCCCCGAAGTACGTGGCGTTGAAGCAAACTTCGAAGGACTTCGCAACATTTTTGAATTAGTATTGGATATGAAAATTGCCATCACGGAACGTTTCAATTTCATAACTGAACTTTGTCATAAAA
>JACMQM010000229.1 GCA_014376985.1 Cytophagaceae bacterium
AGGATGTATTGGATTGTTTGGCTATTGAATCTTTGTCGATCGATAGCCTCTTGGTCAAGCTTCCACAATCGGGTGAACAAGAGATCCTGCAGCTGTTAAGATTACTAGAAGACAAAGCAGCGATCGAGAGAGAAGGATTGAACTGGAAATTGAAATAGTTTGATTATGTGTTGGCTTCTTGCCTACATGTGTTGGTATGAAAACGTGTTACTAAAGGCTAGTTGTTGGCGAGACCGAGACGACAACAACTAGTAAATCAATTGTAAATGAGAAAGACTTATCGTATTGTAGTGCTCGATGCAGAAACATTGGGCGAGGTTGAAGCATTGAAAAATCTTAATAACTGGGGAGACGTTAAGGTGTATCCGCATACAACACCTCAGGAAGTTGCTATACGCATTTCAAAGGCTGATATTGTAGTGACAAACAAAGTCGTACTGACCTCATCGGACCTGGCTGCAGCACCTGATCTGAAATTGATTTGCGTAGCAGCAACAGGTATAAATAATGTTGACCTGCAAGCTGCTGCCAATAGAAACATTCCGGTAAAGAATGTCAAAGGTTATTCTACCCACGGCGTGGCGCAACAAACCATCGCCGTTGTGTTATCCCTTATTCATCGGTTGCCTTTTTTAGATGCTTACGTGAAGAATGGTTCTTATTCCAAAGGAGGAATGTTTACTTACATCCACGAAGAGATTTTCGAACTCAAAGGAAAGGTATTCGGTATCATTGGCCTGGGAGAAATAGGTCGTCAGGTGGCTGTTATAGCAAGTGCTTTAGGCTGTGAAGTGATTTATTATTCCACTTCAGGAAAGCATAGCGATCCCGATTATAGAAGAGTAGAATGGGAGGAACTGCTGACCAGTTCAGATATTTTATCTGTTCATGCGCCGCTCAACGCACAAACTAAAGGGTTAGTTGACTATGTAGCCATGAGCATCATGAAACCTAAAGCTATTCTGCATAACGCAGGCAGAGGAGGTATTGTGGTAGAAGAAGATTTGTGTCGGATATTGAAGGAAAATAAAATTGGCTTTGCCGCATTGGATGTTTATGTACAAGAGCCATTAGCTATTGAGAGTCCTTTATTAGATCCTGCATTAAAAGACCGCTTATTGCTAACTCCTCATACCGCATGGGCTGCGAAAGAATCCAGAGAACGTTTGGTTTGGGGAATCATTCAAAATATTAAAGAGTGGGAAGAGTCTGCTGATCGTAAATAGGGCTCTGCCCCAATCTCTTTGCAGAAAATGGGACAGAGACTTGTTAGTAAAGAGAAAAAATAAAAAATCGTGAAGAGACGTACTCGTATATATATGTCTTTTGTTGCTTTTGTATGTACAAATATAGTGCAGCTTCATTAAGGCTTGTTTAAGAAAGAGTGAAGGAACGATTAAAAGTAGGGGAGCAATGTTAATAAGAGATCAGAAATCAGAGATCCGAAATCAGATATACAAGATTAAGTGTACATAAAAAAGGGTCTGTCTTATTAAGACAGACCCTTTTTTCTTTCAGATCTCTGATTTCAGATCTCTAATTTTCCAAAGCTACAACACCCGGCAATGGTTTACCTTCCATGTATTCCAGCAAAGCCCCACCGCCTGTAGATACATAAGATACATCGTCACCAAAACCAAGGTTATTGATGGCTGCTGCAGAATCACCACCACCGATTAAGGAGAAGGCTCCTTTTTTCGTTGCGTCTTTTACTGCGTTTGCTATAGCTACTGTACCGTGAGCAAAGTTTGGAAATTCAAACACGCCCATTGGTCCGTTCCATAAAATGGTTTTAGAATTTAATATTGTTTCGCTGAATAGTTTTCTGCTTTCTGGCCCGATGTCTAAACCTTCCCATCCATCAGGGATAGCACCACGTTGCACAACTTGCGTTTTAGCATTGTTGTTGAAATCATCTGCGATGACATTGTCAACTGGCAGAATCAAATTCACTCCTTTTGCTTTTGCTTTTTCAATCAATGAAAGTGCAAGATCTAATTTGTCGTTTTCGCACAATGATTTTCCAATAGATCCGCCCAATGCTTTAGCAAAAGTATAGGACATACCGCCACCAATGATCAGGTTGTCTACTCTGTCTATCAGGTTTTCAATGACCATGATTTTATCAGAGATTTTAGATCCACCCATAACAGCTGTTACTGGTTTCTCTCCACCATTTAATAGTTTTAATGCGTTGTCAATTTCAGCCTGCATCACATAACCGCAGAATTTATCTTTGAAAAACTTAGCGATGATAGCTGTAGAAGCATGTGCTCTGTGTGCTGTACCGAAGGCATCGTTTACATATACATCTCCAAGCTTTGCTAATTTGCCAGCGAAAGCTTCGTCTCCCTTTTCTTCTTCTTTATAAAAACGTAAATTTTCCAAAAGAAGGATATCTCCAGACTTTAATTGAGCAGCAGCTTCTTCTGCAACAGATCCGATACAGTCTGAAGCGAAAGCTATTTTTTTACCGAACAGTTTTTCAAGAGAAGGAATCACATGCTTTAAAGAGAATTTATCTTCTGGTCCACCTTTAGGTCTTCCCAGATGAGACATCAGAATTACAGAACCTCCGTCTTTCAATATTTTAGATACCGTTGGAAGCACTGCTTTCAAACGGGTCTCATCGGTCACTTCGAATTTATCATTCAACGGCACGTTGAAATCTACACGAACAAGGGCTTTTTTGCCAGAAAAATTGAATTGATCAATAGTCTTCATACAAACGTTTTTAATAGCGTTAAGTCCCAAAGTTAAAGACTACCGAGCATAAAAAAAAACAGTCCGTTAACGAGATGTTAACGGACTGTTTTATAGAGTATTGTAGAGCTACTCAGCGTGAAGCCAAGTCTTTTTAGCTTGTAGCTCGTCTTTAGATTCCACATTGTCAGGATCGGCAACACAACAATCTACCGGACATACAGCAGCGCATTGAGGTTCTTCATGAAAACCTGTACACTCTGTACATTTGTTGGGAACGATATAATAAAATTCATTTGAAACAGGTTCCTGGGAAGTTCTCGCATCCATAGTGCTGCCATCCTCTAAAGGTATTTCAGACAATGCAGTTCCTCCTGCATAGTTCCACTCTATACCTCCTTCGTATATCGCTGTATTAGGACACTCTGGTTCGCAGGCTCCGCAGTTAATACACTCGTCGGTAATTATTATCGCCATAGTCTTTCTTGAATTTAAATGCTATTGATAAACTAGAATGCAAAATTAGCCACAAAATGGTAGCTAAACAAACATTTTCATCATCAAAACAGAATTCGTCAGGATATTGTTCTCCTTATGATGTAATATTGCAGGATGAATAATTGGATCATAGCTCTTGGTGAAAAGTTGGCAAAATTGGACGAAAGCCAATTAAATGAATGGACAGCGCGTATTTATGCCAATAATGCATGGTTTACTCCTGAAAATATAAAATTGGCTTTTGAGGGTTGGGTTAACATGTTACAGCCGGAAGCCGTAAAAGAATGGCTCCATCATTATTCTATTTC
Source organism: Cytophagaceae bacterium (assembly GCA_014376985.1). Classification (GTDB taxonomy): domain Bacteria; phylum Bacteroidota; class Bacteroidia; order Cytophagales; family Cytophagaceae; genus JACMQM01. The sequence continues at coordinate 3,510 of JACMQM010000229.1, forward strand.
GATACCACTAACACCTAAAACAGTAGGATTAGTAATGGCCGGTAATATTCCTTTCGCCGGTTTTCATGATATGCTCTGTGTGTTGGCAGCCGGACATAAAGTAAAAGCAAAAAGAAGTTCTCAGGATAGATTACTTCCGGAATATATATTATCTCTTATTCATGAGATCGATTCTGATGTAGCAAATAGAGTAGAGTGGGTAGAGAGAATAGAAAATATAGATGCTGTAATTGCTACTGGCAGTGGCAATACTTCCAGGTATTTTCATTATTATTTTGCCAAATGGCCGCATATCATTCGCAAGAATAGAACGTCTGTGGCTGTTTTGTCTGGTACTGAAACCGATGATGAATTACGCGCGCTCGGTAAAGATGTATTTACTTATTTTGGATTGGGATGCCGTAATGTATCGAAAGTTTTTATACCGGAAGGAGGTTCTCCGGAACCCATTCTTCGAGTGTTTGAAGAATTTGAAAAAGTAAAAACACATAATAAATTTGCAAACAATTACGATTACAATCGTTCTGTTTATTACTTGAATCACATACCATTTTTTGATAATCTTGTTCTGATATTAAAGGAAGACGAGCACTTAGCTTCTCCAATTGGAGTATTGTATTATGAATTCTATAAAAATGTCAACCAATTGCAATTGAAGTTGGAAGCAGAACGGGAAAACATACAATGCATTGTTTCCAGACCAGAGTTGATTGATGGAGCAGTTCCCTTTGGAGAAGCACAGAGTCCTTCGATTTCAGATTACGCGGATGGAGTAGACACGATGGAATTTCTATTGAATCTTTAGATATGGAATAGAGTGAATGAAGAAGGAGAAATATTCGTTTTAATTTTCCGCCCTTCGCTCTCTGTACTTCGCTCTATCTTAGCACCTGTAGCCAACCTTTGTAATGTTTACCGTCAGGCAATACTAATTCGTAGTAGTAAACGCCATCTGATTCACCTTTGGCTTCCCATGAGTTATTATAGTTGTTGTCGTAATAAATACGGCTGTTCCAGCTATTGAAGATAGATAAGGTAGAATTCCTTGGCAGCGCCATGATTTCAAAATAATCATTTTGTCCGTCACTGTTTGGTGTGATCAGGTTAGGAATAAAGAAACCTACTTTGATATGCACCGTCAATTCAGCCATACATTGATTCGTATCCTTTAAAAAGACTTTGTAATAACCTTTATCTAATCCTGTCAGTGCGATCAATGTATCGGTCAATGGATTATATCCTGCTGTCGTATCCAAAGAATATTGATAGGGAGAAGTACCACCCGCAATGTTATAGACTACTGCTATACCGGTAGATTCTTTGTTGTAAGTATCTGTGTAAAGTACCGATGCTGTAATGGGTGCAGGCTGCGGGACATAGACGAAGTTGGTATCCAACAATGTATCGTAATCAAAGGATGCATAATTATATAACAGATAATTCGTGATCTTATATGCACATTCCTGATCTTCTATGACGATAGAATAGTTGCCAAACGTAAGATCTGTAAATACTTTAGACGAACCTCTGTCTTCTCCATTGAAATAGAAGGTAAAAGGAAAAACTCCGCCGGATAAAGAATCAATAACAATAGCCCCGTCATTTCCACCATTACAAGTAGGAGGTATGATTCTGAAGTAAGGCATAGGTGCAGGTTTTAGAATAACAGGAACCGTATAACCAAAAGTACATAGATTTGCATCTTGTACAAATACACTAAATGTATTCGGTGCTAAACTGGCATATACTGTTTGTGAAGTATAGGTTAATCCACTATCGATACTGTATAGATAAGTCGGCGTACCTCCGGTTACAGGACCAAAGGTTAATGAGCCATCATTGTTTGTACAAACAGATGGTGTTGTGAAAATGCTATAAGCGATCGGTGCAGGCTCAAAAATGGTAAAGCTATGGTAGAATGTGCAACCGTTAGCATCCACAATCTTCATCGTGTAATTGCCGCCAGTCAGGGTGTCGAAGCTTGGTATAGGTGAACTGATTCCATTCAGAATAAAAGTGTAAGGAGAAGCTCCTCCATTAATATTCGTTAACACAATACTTCCTTCGTTGCTTCCCGGACAAAGCACAGGATTCATGGTGTCTATAATAGAAGCGGTATCCACACTGCTTGGTTGTGTAATGGTATAACTTCCATTGAAGCTGCAACCACTCGCATCGCTTACATCTACGGTATAGCTGCCAGCAGTAAGTCCTGATATAATAGCTGTCGTAGCGCTTGTATTCCAAAGAATATTTAACGGTGGAATAATCGTTCCGCCAATTGCTAATGCGATAGCACCACTGCTTGTACTTCCACAACTTAGATTGGTTATGGATGGAGTAACTGTAAATAAAGTAGGATTACTTACCGCAAAACTTAATGCCGTATTACAGGTATTCGCATCTGTAATGGTGACCGAATAATTATTGGCAGCTAATGCTGAAATGTTTTGAGTCGTTGCGCCATTACTCCATAAGAAGCTGTATGCAGGTGTGCCTCCTGAAACAATTGTCAAATTAATGGCTCCATCACTTGTTACACAATTGCTGGTGTTAGTGACAGAAGATACCACTGAAAGTGGGGCTGGTTCTGTAATTACATAGTTCGCATTAAATGTACATCCTCCTGCATCTGTAATGGACACAGTATAAGTTCCGGCACTTAATAAGGAAATGTTTGGAGTAGAGGCTCCGTTGTTCCAAAGAATAGTGAATGGTGCTGTTCCTCCTGTGATGTTAAGATTGATTGCTCCGCTTGTTCCTCCATTACATAATACTGGCGTAAGAGTCGGTGTTATAGTGTAAGGAGTAGGATCTGAAACGGCATAATTAAAAACTTGAGAACAGGTACTGGCATCTGTAATAGTGAGAATATAATTAGCTGCACTCAGTGAATTTATGTTTTGAGTAGTTGCTCCATTGCTCCATGAAAAAGTATAAGGCGATGCACCACCACTGATTGTATTAATCGTGATGAAACCATCGTTGCCTCCACAAGTGGTAGTGTTGGTTAAAGTGGCTGCAGCAGTAATAGGTGCAGGCTCAATAATGGTAAAGTTAAAGGACTGAGGACAGCTATTCGCATCGGTAACGGTTATGGAATAGTTCCCCGCAGATAAGGAAGCCACGTTCTGAGTGCTTGCTCCTGTATTCCATAAGAATGTATAAGGTGCTATTCCTCCTGAAAAAGTAAGGATGTCTATTGCTCCGTTGGATCCTGCATTACAAGTAACATCTGTAACCGCAGAGGTTATACTGATGGCCAACGGTTCTGTTACAGTATAGTTTCCTGTAAAGCTACAACCACCGGCATCTGTTATGTTTACGATATAGCTTCCGGCTGTTAATCCCGTAAGATCTTCAGTCATTGCTCCGTTGCTCCATAGTATCGTGAAGGGAGCGGCTCCACCTGTAATGGTAAGGTCTATAGATCCATTAGCACTACCGTTGCAGGTAACATTTACAATGACATCGCTAACAATATAAGGTACGGGATCAGATACTGTGAAAGTAAATACAGAAGGAGGGCATCCATTTGCATCTGTTATGGTCACCGAATAACTATTGGCTGTAAGTCCAGAAATGTTTTGTGTAATGGCTCCGTTGCTCCACAAGAACGTGTAAGGAGCAGTACCACCTGCTACAGTTAGCAAATCAATGGCTCCGTCATTTCCTCCACATGTTGTTACATTATTTATAATAGGAGTAATCGTAATAGCGGCTGGTTCATTGACTATATAATTACCATTGTAACTACAATTCGTTGCATCTGTAATCGTCACGGTGTAAGATCCACCGCTAAGTCCTGAAAGGTTTTGAGTAGTAGCCCCCGTATTCCACAGGATAGTGAATGGTGCAGTACCTCCTGTGATCGTGTGTGTGATAGATCCATTATTTGCTCCGTTACAGGTTAAGTCAACAACGACTGCATTTACAGTGAATGTTACTGGATCACTGATAGAGAAATTATAAGTAGCAGTACAGGCATTGTTATCGGTAATAGTAAGAGAATAGTTACCTGATAATAATCCAGAAAGGTTTTGGGTGGTAGCCCCATTATTCCATAAGAAAGTATATCCAGGTGTACCGCCTGTTACTGTATTAATCGTAATTGAGCCATCGCTTCCTCCGCAGGTAGTCACATTAGAAGTACTGGATGTAATGGCTATAATACTTGGTTGATTGATGGTATAGTTACCGTTAAACGTACAGTTGCTTGCATCGGTAATTGTTACGGTGTAGACTCCTGCTGATAATCCTGTTAAGTTTTGTGTCGTGGCCCCTGTGTTCCATAAGACAGTAAAAGGAGCAGTACCACCGGTTATGGTATGTATGATGGATCCGTTATTAGCTCCGTTACATGTAATATCGGTAGCAGTAGCAGTTACTGTAAACGGCGTAGGATCACTGATGGAAAAGTTAAGGACTTGAGGACAGCCATTCGCATCTGTTATAGTTACAGTATAAGTGCCTGATGCTAATCCTGTAATGTTTTGAGTCGTTGTTCCTGTACTCCATAAGAATGTATAAGGAGCTGTACCACCTGTTACAGTAAGTAAATCAATGGCTCCATCGCTTCCTCCACAAGTAGATGAGTTCGTGACAGAAGATGTCACTACAATCGGTGTCGGCTCTGCTACATTAAAATTGAAAGGTTGAGGACAACCTATCGCATCTGTTATGGTCACCGAATAAGCGCTTGCTGTTAATCCTGATATGTTCTGTGTGGTAGCTCCATTACTCCACAAGAAAGTGTAACTCGGAGTAGCGCCTGTAACAGTATTCAGCGTAATTGTTCCATCGGTTCCTCCATTACATGTAGTGCTTGTAATCGTAGAAGTGATTACAATAGGCGTGGGTTCTGTAATATTGAAATTGAAAACCTGGGTACAGCTATTGGCATCGGTTATTGTTACAGAAAAAGTACCGACTCCTAAACCTGTTATATTTTGTGTCGTAGCACCGGTGTTCCAAAGGAATGTATAGGGAGCAGTTCCTCCTGCAATAGTGTTGATCGTAATTGCACCATCGCTGCCACTGTTACAAGATACATTCGTTACAGCATTTGTAATGGTGATTGGTGCAGGTTCAGAAATATTGAAGTTCAATACTTGAATACAGCTATTGGCATCGGTTATTGTTACAGAATAAGCACCGGCAGTAAGTCCTGAAATATTTCGAGTGGTTGCTCCATTGCTCCATAAGAAAGTATAAGGAGCAGTTCCTCCTGAAATGGTAGTTAATGTAATCGTTCCATCGCTTCCAGTATTGCAAGTGGCATCTGTTACATTGGATACAACGGTAAGGACAGGAGGGGACGTAACGGTAAAATTAAATACTTGCCCGGGACAAGCCCCTGCGTCTGTGATAATCACAGAATATGAACCCGCAGCAAGTCCTGATATATTTTGTGTTACAGCTCCATTGCTCCATAAGAAAGTATAAGGAGCAGTACCACCAAAGATGCTGTTTAATGTAATTGCTCCATTGGTAGCGCCGTTACATGTAGGAGCTGAGATAGTTGAGGTAACGCTAATAGGAGGAGGTTCTGTGATCGTAAAGTTGAAGAGTTGAGGACAACCGTTGGCATCAGTTACTGTCACAGAGTATGCACCGGCAGTAAGTCCGGAAATATTTTGAGTAGTGGCTCCATTACTCCATAAAAACGTATAAGGCCCAGTTCCACCTGAAACAGTAGTTAATGTGATTGCTCCATTGCTTCCTCCATTACAAGTGACATTTGTTATAGAAGAGATTACGGCAATAGGAATAGGTTGAGTGATGTTATAGTTAAATACTTGAGCACAGCCATTCGCATCTGTCACTGTCACAGAGTATGCACCTGCTGTAAGTCCAGAAACATTTTGAGTGGTTGCACCATTGTTCCATAAGAATGTATAAGGAGCTGTTCCTCCTGATACTGTTATTAACGAAATCGCTCCATTGCTTCCGGTATTACAAGTAACATTGGTGGAAGAAGAGGTAACAGCAATCGGAATAGGCTGAGTAATGTTGAAATTGAAAACTTGTGGACAGCCGTTCACATCTGTTATCGTTACAGAGTAAGCTCCTACAGCAAGTCCCAAAATGTTTTGTGTTGTAGCTCCATTGCTCCACAAGAAAGTATAAGGTGCTGTTCCTCCTAAGATAGTATTCAATGTAATCGATCCGTTACTGCCTCCATTACAGGAAATGTTAGTAATGGTAGAAGTAATGCTAATGACTGCAGGTTCAGTAATGTTAAAATTAAATACTTGAGGGCAGCCGTTTGCGTCTGTTATATTTACAGAGTAGGCACCGGCAGATAGTCCTGAAATATTTTGAGTAGTAGCTCCATTGCTCCATAAGAAAGTATAAGGAGCAGTGCCGCCTGATACACTAGTTAATGTGATTGCTCCGTTGCTGCCTCCATTACAAGTGACATTTGTGATAGAAGAAGTGACGGTAATCGCAGCAGGTTGAGAGATATTAAAGTTGAATACTTGCAGGCAACCGTTAGCATCTGTTACGGTCACGGAGTATGCACCGGCAGTAAGCCCTGTAATATTTTGAGTGGTTGCGCCATTGCTCCATAAGAAAGTATAAGGTCCAGTTCCACCTGAAACAGTTGTTAATGTGATGGCTCCATTGTTGCCACTATTACAAGTGACATTTGTGATAGAAGAAGTAATAGCAATAGGAAGAGGCTGAGTAATGTTAAAGTTGAAAACTTGCGGACAGCCGTTCGCATCAGTCACAGTCACAGCGTATGCGCCGGCAGCAAGTCCTGAAACGTTTGGAGTAGTTGCTCCATTGCTCCACAGAAAAGTATAAGGAGCTGTTCCACCAGATATAGTTGTTAATGAAATTGTTCCATTGCTTCCTCCATTACAAGTTACGTTAGTCGTAGCAGAGGTAGTGGTAATAGGTGCAGGTTGAGTAATGTTAAAGTTGAATACCTGTGGACAACCGTTCACATCTGTTACAGTTACAGAGTATGCACCGGCAGTAAGTCCTGAAATATTTTGTGTAGTGGCTCCATTGCTCCACAAAAAAGTATAAGGGGCCGTGCCACCAGAAACAGTCGTTAGATTAATGGCTCCATTTGAGCCTCCGTTACAACTTACATTGGTAGTACTGGATGTAACAGTAATAGGCAATGGTTGATTGATCGTAAAGTTGAAGACTTGTGGGCAACCATTGGCATCCGTCACAATCACAGAATAGGCACCGGCACTTAGTCCACTTACATTTTGTGTCGTAGCTCCATTGGTCCATAAATAGGTATAACCAGGTGTGCCGCCTGATGGAGTGATGGTAATAGAGCCGTTGCTTCCTCCACTGCATGTTACATCAGCCGTGCTGGATAAGATAGTAATAGGTGGGGGCTCATTGACTGTGAAATTAAAATTCCGAGGGCAGCCGTTAGCATCTGTCACAGCGACAGAATATGAACCGGCAGCAAGTCCGGAAATATTTTGAGTCATGGCACCATTGCTCCACAAATAGGTATAACCTGGTGTACCGCCTGATGGAGCAATGGAAATAGCACCGTTACTTCCTCCATTACAACTTACATCTGTTACACTTGGAATGACTGCAATCGCACTTGGCTCCGTCATCGCCAACCCCGCAAAATTACACACCGCAAACCCCGCAGTAATCTTGGTTTGTACACTAATAAAGAAACTGGGATCAGCAGGAAGATTAGTGAAGGTGTAGGTATTGGTAGCCTGAGTAATCGATTGGAAACTAATCGTAGAACCGGCAATGGTAAAGGTATAGGGAGCACCACCGCCTGTTACCACTACCTTTACACTACCTGTAGTACCTCCGTTGCAGGTTAGGGGAGTAATAGTGTAGACAACAGAAACCCCGGAAGAACCAGGGAAACACTGCGCATTGGCTTTATGTCCCGCAAGTAAAAAAAGACTTGCAAGACCAAATAAAACGCTTAAGAAAGTGGTGTAAAATTTTCCCATTCTATAATTTATTGCACAGGATTTAATTCAATGGTTTTCTGCAACACATGTTTCTCCGCATCCTGAACCATGATGATATAATTGCCGGCACCTAGCTTTTTAAGTTCAACGTGCTCTTTTTTATATACCTGTGAAGGAATAAATGTACTGATGACTTGAATAGTATAAGGCGCGGTTCCTCCTGATACAGTCAGGTCAATCGTTCCGTCATTACTCGATGCGGTTTGTGGCTGCTCTATCTTTACGTCTAACGCAAGTGTTTGTCCCAACTTCGCCAATGGATGGTTCCCATTAGGAAAATGATATGTAAAAGAGCTTCCTGTAAAAAGGAACAAAAACAAAAGGTATACAAGGTTCTTCATAGTTGACAAAACACAACTTAAACTTCTTCTACGGCTTATAATGTTTATAGGTTGTTGTTTTCAGAGGTATTGTATGAGAAAAATTACATTTTCAGTATATTAAAATATTTTTTGTGGCCTAAAAATAAGCATTTTAATGAAAAAATGGCCAGCCATTATACAATATTTTAGATTGATGATCTGCTCAACGGGGAATTACAGTTTTACAATATCATTCTTTATTGTAGATTTGCTCTATTCTAACTGTTCTAGAGTTTAATCAAACAAGCAAGAAATCTATAATTATGGCATTTGACATTGAAATGATTAAGGCAGTGTACGAGCGTTTTCCTCAACGCGTGGAAGCTGCCCGTAAATTGGTTGGCCGTCCTTTGACACTTACTGAAAAGATTCTTTACTCTCACTTGACAGATGCTCTTCCTGCAAGTGTATTTGAAAGAGGTAAATCATACGTTGATTTTAATCCGGACAGAGTAGCGATGCAAGATGCAACAGCGCAAATGGCTTTGTTGCAATTTATGCAGGCTGGACGCCCTCAAGTGGCGGTGCCATCAACTGTTCACTGTGATCACTTGATTACGGCTAAAGTAGGTGCAAAAAATGACTTGGCTGTTGCCAATACAGAATCAAAAGAAGTGTTTGACTTCTTGTCTTCTGTTTCCAATAAATACGGTATCGGTTTCTGGAAACCAGGTGCTGGTATCATTCACCAGGTAGTGCTTGAAAACTACGCATTCCCGGGCGGTATGATGATTGGTACAGATTCTCACACTGTGAATGCTGGTGGTTTAGGTATGTTAGCGATTGGCGTCGGAGGAGCAGATGCTTGCGACGTGATGGCTGGATTACCTTGGGAGTTGAAGTTTCCTAAATTGATCGGTATAAAGTTGACTGGAAAATTATCCGGCTGGACGGCTGCTAAAGATGTTATTTTGAAAGTGGCTGGTATCTTGACTGTAAAAGGTGGTACCGGTGCTGTAGTAGAATATTTTGGTGACGGTGCGATTTCTTTGTCTTGCACGGGCAAAGGTACCATCTGTAACATGGGTGCTGAAATCGGTGCTACTACTTCTACATTTGGTTACGATGAATCAATGGAGCGTTACTTGCGTTCTTCTGGTCGTAACGATGTCGCTGATTTGGCAAACGCTGTGAAAGCCCACTTGACGGCTGATCCGGAAGTATATGCTAATCCTGAACAGTATTTTGATCAGGTAATTGAAATCAATTTGTCTGAATTGGAACCACATGTAAACGGTCCTTTTACTCCGGATTTGGCAACACCTATTTCTAAATTGAAAGAAGAGGCGACTAAAAATGGTTGGCCTCTAAATATCGAATGGGGATTGATCGGTTCTTGTACCAACTCTTCTTACGAAGATTTGGCTCGTTCTTCTTCCATTGCTAGACAAGCAATTGATAAAGGCTTAGCCACGAAAGCTGAATTCGGTATCAACCCCGGGTCTGAACAAGTACGCTACACAGCGGAAAGAGACGGATTGCTTGGTATTTTCACTGAATTGAAGGCAACGATATTCACCAATGCTTGTGGACCTTGCATCGGTATGTGGGATCGTGTAGGTGCTGAGAAAGCTCAGAAAAATACGATCATCCATTCCTTCAATCGTAACTTCGCGAAACGTGCAGATGGTAACCCTAACACGTATGCGTTTGTTGCTTCTCCTGAAATTGTTGCAGCCATGGCTATTGCAGGTAGCTTAGGTTTCAATCCAATGACAGATACGTTGACCAACAACAAAGGCGAACAAGTGAAACTAGATCCTCCCAAAGGGGATGAATTGCCTTCTAAAGGTTTCGCTGTAGAAGATGCAGGTTTTCAAGCTCCAGCGGCTGATGGCTCTGGTATTACGGTAGCGGTGTCTCCAACATCTGATCGTTTGCAATTGCTAGCTCCATTCTCCGCCTGGGAAGGTACTGATTTGAAAGGCTTGAAATTGTTGATCAAGGCAAAAGGAAAATGTACGACAGATCATATTTCTATGGCTGGTCCCTGGTTGAAATACCGTGGTCACTTGGATAATATTTCTAATAACATGTTGATTGGTGCCGTAAACTTCTACAACGATAAAACGGATAACGTAAAAAGTCAGTTGACCGGTCAGCATGCTCCTGTACCAGCTACGCAACGCGCTTACAAAGCGGCTAAAATCGACACGATTGTAGTGGGTGATGAAAACTATGGTGAAGGTTCTTCTCGTGAACACGCAGCCATGGAGCCTCGTCATTTGGGTGTACGTGCAGTATTGGTAAAATCATTTGCCCGTATCCATGAGACCAACTTGAAAAAACAAGGTATGCTTGGTTTAACGTTTGCTGACAAAGAAGACTACAATAAAATCCAGGAAGACGATACGATCGATATTCTTGGCTTAACTTCTTTCTCTCCTAACGTTCCTTTGACTTTGACATTGACTCATAATGATGGTTCAGTAGATCAAATCGTAGCTAACCATACTTACAACGAACAACAAATTGAGTGGTTCAAAGCAGGTGGCGCGCTGAACATTATCAGAGCTAGCGTGAAAGCTTAATGAGAGATCAGAGATCTGAAATCAGATTGAAATAAATAAATAAAAAAGTCCCGCTAGTTTAGCGGGACTTTTTTTATGGAGTAAATTTTTTATTCAGATTTCAGATTTCTACCTGTTGTAAGTCATCTCCAATATCTTCCCATACGCTTGTGCACTAAATGGTTTTTCCATATAGCCAATCACATTATCATATCCTGCAGATTGCTTTTTATCGTCCGGATTAACAGAGGATGTATACATGATAACCTGAATTCTTTTACTCAAACCTTCCTCACGCATTTTTTGCAGGAACTCAAAGCCATTCATCTTAGGCATATTGATATCCAGCAAAAGCACATCGGGTAAGGGCTGTGAAGCAGTAAGCATCTCTTTCAACTTTTCCAAAGCTTCCATCGGTTTAGAAAAAGTAGTGACTTCGCAATCTTTGTCAAAGTTTGCCAGAAGCTTTTTGGTGACAAAGTTAATGGCTTCATCATCATCTATTATAAATGCTTTCTTGATATGTTTCTGGTTCATAAGCTAAAAAGATTTATTAAAGTCGTTTTAAACAAGCATCTTTGTACGTTTCACTAGGTAGGGCATTAAGACTTGGTCTACCGGTTTGCGCACGTCGCATTCAATAAGGTCTATTTTATACTGAGCGCATTTCTCATAAATATCAAACATCAATTGTTTCATCCTCTCCTGGTATTGTTGACGAATTTGAACCGGATGTAATTTTACTTTTTCTTTTGTTTCAATGTCTATGAATTCATAGGGTCTGTTTTCAAAAGAAAAATCAAATTCGGTCGATTTATCTATCGTATGAAACACCATTACTTCGTGTTTGTTGTGTTTCAGATTACGTAAAGCTAAAAATACTTCTTCGATATTTTCTTGTTCAAACATATCTGAAAATACAATCACCATGGCTCTTCGCCCAATTTGATTGGCGATGGTTTGAATGGCTTTACTGACCACCGTTTTGGTATTATGAGCAGAAGGATGGGTAACTGTATTTTCAAGTATGGAAATGAGCTGATTCAGATGTGTCCCGGTACTTTTAAGCGGGCTTTGAAATTGAATCTCATCGGAAAAGGTTGCAATACCAAAAGCATCACGCTGTTTTTGAAATAACTGTAACAGACAGGCAACAGCTAATGCACTAAATCTAATTTTAAGATGATTTTCCTCAGGATAATACATGGAGCCTGATACATCCATCAACACGTAGCAGCGCAAATTGGTCTCCTCTTCGTAGCGTTTGGTATATAATCGGTCGGTTTTTGCAAATACCTTCCAATCGATGTGTCTGGTGCTTTCTCCTGGGTTGTAGATGCGGTGTTCTGCGAATTCAACCGAAAATCCGTGAAAAGGCGATTGATGAAGCCCTGTAATGAACCCTTCCACCTGCTTGCGGGCAAGTAGATCCAAGTGCTTGAATATTGAAATGTCTTCTAAGTTAATATTCATTACGTCAGCTTGTAATAGGCTTTTAAGGGTATTAAGTAATTAAATTGCGTTGATTTACACTTCTAATTTGTGCTATTCGAAGGGAATAGCTAATTTATTTGAAACTTAATTAAAAAAAATTACATTTACTTACATTTTATAACCTATAAAATTCAGAGTACCGTGGAAGAGAACAAAGACAAGGAGCACGTTGAAATTTACTCTAAGCGAGTAAAGGCCGGGAAACGCACTTATTTTTTCGACATTAAATCCACTCGTTCCAACGATTATTACTTGACGATCACCGAAAGTAAAAAGAGGTTTAAGGACGATGGTTTTTTTTATGAAAAACATAAGATTTTTCTTTACAAAGAAGACTTTGGTAAGTTTCTGGAAGCATTGCAGCAAACCATCGATCATGTGAAGACAGAGCTTTTACCTGATGTAGACTTTGATAAATTTAACCAACCGGCAGAAGAAGAAAATACTGCAAGTGGTGATACTGAATTAAAATGGGAATAACCCTGGGACCTCAAATAAAAGAAGCTTTTTTTCATTTTTGTTACTTCAGAGCTCTTTTTAATAAAGAGTGTCCTATTTTTGTAGTGAATATTTTAAAAATTGTGAAATAATGGGTTTGCAGTGTGGGATCGTAGGATTACCTAATGTAGGTAAGTCAACCCTTTTTAATGCGTTATCAAATGCCAAGGCGGAAGCAGCTAACTATCCGTTTTGTACAATAGAACCAAATGTTGGAGTTGTTACAGTTCCTGACGAGCGTTTGGAGACATTGGAATCGTTAGTTCATCCAGAAAGGGTATTGCCGGCGGTCATCGAGTTTGTTGATATTGCAGGTTTGGTAAAAGGTGCCTCTAAGGGGGAGGGTTTGGGCAATAAATTTCTCGCCAATATTAGAGAGGTAGATGCTATCATTCATGTGGTTCGTTGTTTCGAAGACGACAATGTTGTGCATGTAGCGGGTAAAGTAGATCCTGTTGCCGATAAAGAAATCATCGACACTGAATTGCAGTTGAAAGACTTGGATTCCGTAGAAAAGAAAATAGCAAAAGTAGAAAAAGCTGCTAAAGCCGGTGATGCGAAAGCAAAGAAGGAGTTAGCAAATTTGATGCTTTTTAAAAATCATTTGTTAGAAGGTAAAAGTGCCAGAAGCCTAGATCTTGACGAGGAAGATAAAAAGGTAGTGGATGATATACACTTACTTACGATCAAAAAAGTAATCTATGTAGCCAATGTAGATGAGAAGTCTTTACCTGACGGAAACATTTATGTAGAGCAACTAAGAGCTAATGTAGCAGCAGAACATGCAGATGTGATCATCTTGTGCGCAGCTATTGAAGCACAGATTGCAGAGCTTACAGATCAAGAGGAAAGGGCATTGTTTTTGCAAGAATACAAATTAACCGATTCAGGATTGAACAAGTTGATTAAGTCTTCTTTCGCTCTGCTAAACTTAATCACTTACTTCACTGCAGGTGTAAAAGAAGTCAGAGCATGGACGATCAAGAAAGGATGGAAAGCTCCTCAGGCCGCAGGAGTGATTCATACAGATTTTGAAAAGGGATTTATTAAAGCAGAAGTCATTAAGTTAAAAGACTACCAACAATTCAAAACAGAAGTTGCCTGTCGCGAGAACGGGAAAAGCTCTATTGAAGGCAAAGAGTACCTGGTCGAAGATGGAGATATCATGCATTTTAGGTTCAATGTTTAAACTTTGAAACAAATTTTGTAGTTTTGTTGTTAGGGATAGATCAGAAGTAAATTTTAAATATTTTTTTTAAACAGATAAAGTCGTGAGAGTAAGAATAATTTTTGGTTTAAAAAATAAAGGATCTTATGTTCCTTTTCACCATCAGTATTTGATACACGAGTTTGTGCAGCCTTACATTGAGAAATACGAGAGCTCTATTGGTAAGACGGCAGACAATTATAATTTTTCTGCGTTGAAAGGACAAACCAGAGTTGGAAAAGACGGATTGCATTTCTATTCCAGCAAAGTAACATTGGTTTTTTCTTCTATTGACAAAGATTTAATTGATTCAGTGATCAAAGGTATTTTCACAAAGGAAGAAGTGATGATCGGAAGATTGGAACTTAATCCTATGAATGTGGACATGGAACAAGTGCCTGTATTGACAAATGAAACAAAATTCATTTGTCTTTCTCCTCTATCTATTGTTCACCCGAGTGAAGGCGGCATCGACGCGAAAAGATTTGTTAGCCCTACGCTGGACGAATTTTCAGATCACTTGTTTGAAAGCACAATGATGAGAATGGAAAAGGCTGGTTATACACAAGATCAGTTGGCTGCCTTCTTTAAATTTCAATTAGTGCCTGATGCCGATTACCTTGGAAAAATCAAAAACGAAGAGAAGAAATTCGCTCGTATTTTCCCTATTTACTTTGAAGGAAACAAGGCGGAAGTTAGAGGATATACTTTCCCTTTCACATTATACGCAGATCCTGAAGTACAAAAGTTTGTATTCAACGCAGGTATCGGTGTATTGGCTGAAAGAGGCTTTGGTATGTTAGACATCGCTAATGCAGATCCAAACCAACGTGTAACGGCATACGAGATTAAATAATCGTTACCTGTTGAAGTTTGTATTACCCACTGAGCGCATCGTTTGGTAACCTATAATGCGATCATAGAACTCTCCCGGAATGCGGTAGTATACGATGACATCGTATACATTTTCCGTTGCGCTGTAATTGCCTTCGTAATAATTTTCATCCATGCCTTTTCCGGTCACAAAGTAACGGTAGTTATAGATGCCTTGTTTCAATAGCAAGCGTGCTTCGTAGGCATCGTTTTTGGTGTTGTATACCATTCTGTTTTCCGGTGCCAGCTGCCAGTTGCTTAGGCCTCCGTAGATGTACACATTGGCTCCTGGCATTTCATTGGTTTCTAATGTAAAGGTTACATAACCATAATCGGGTTCTATTCGCGTTCCTCCCGTTTCATAATTTTGTATGAAGTAACGTCCGTTGAGATCATTCCATAGAATGTATGTATTCGAAGCACGTGTTTTGTCTATTGCCAATAAAAGTTTAGTGGTGCTGTCTTTTGCTTTGATAATCCTTCCCACATTGAATCCGCCGAAGTAAAAGCTACGCATGTCGAAATAGCGGTATTCGTTGCCTCCCGGAAATGTTGTGGCATCATTATAAAATGTATATTCTAATTGCGTTAAATCTTCTCTGATGTATAAAGGTAACAGAGCAGGTGTAGCAGACCGCCAGTCGTAATTTTGACGTACAATGACTTTCAATTGTACCGAAGGGTTCACGATATAATAATTAGAATAATTGATATTGAAACTCACCATCTGGTGAGTTTTTGTTTTAGATGTATTGTTAGGAAAACCTGCACGACCATCGATAGAAATTCGGTTTTCTACTACCATAAATCTACGCGTCAATAAGACATTGTTTTCATTTCCCTCTTCGTAGACTTTGATGAAAAAATTCCCACTCACCAACATAGAAGGTATGATGGCTGTATAATGTGTGAAAGGTACTTTTGTTGCCGTAGAAAACTGACGGCTTTGTATGAAGATTTCATTGAAGTCTCTCATGTACTGAATGCTCTTCAAGTTGGAAGGCTGCCAATCCGCGTTGCAATGCACGATCTTGAAGTAGTAAGAATCGGCTTCATCGACCAATTCATCAAACTCTAAGGATAAGTCCTGGCTGCTAATATACGTGATAGGCATGATGGCCGTATCCGCTGTGCGGGAATAGAACTGTACTGTCTTGATCGTAGATTTATAAATCGCATCTAAGATCGGAATATCTGCTTGTGCCTTATCAAATGAAAAAACAATAAGGCATGCAATAAAAAGAGCAGTAAGTGATTTTTTCATATATACTCGTGATGAATTCTTAACGAAAGGAGTCGTATTAAATTATTAGTCAAACAATTTTAAGTCAGAACGCGTGATGGATAGAAGCGAAAAGCCCACAGCGAGCATTACATATTGTTTATACGTCAGGATTGTTGCAGCGAGGACTTGTAGCGTATAGCCCTACCGGCAGGGATACGCCCTAATCCTTCTAACGAAATCAACGTCATCCTGCCAATACAACTGTAATACCAAACTACTCTAAAACTTTTCCAACTCCATCATTTTGTTTTCCCACTCGTTCTGTTTACGGATTAAGACCGGATTTAAAGCGGCGTGTTTTTCACTATAAAATCTTAGTTCGGCTTCTTGTTTGTAGACCTCTTCAGAAGCCAGTTTGTCCTCTACTACTTTAATCTCTTTTTCCAGTTCTTCAATCTCCAACTCTATCGCTGTGATTTCCTTTTTTAATTTTTTGATGAGTTTATCATCAGTAGGATTAGTGGAACGAGGCGCTTCCTGTTTTATAGCTGCTGGCTTCGCTGCTTTAGGAGAGCTGTCTTTTTTTGTCGTGACGTCACGTTCTGCGTTCCATTTTACAAACTCATCGTAAGTACCCGGATATTCTTTGATTTGCTGGTCTTCAATCCACCAGATCTTATTGGCTGTTTCACGTACAAAATGCCTGTCGTGGGAAACGATTACAATTGTTCCTTCAAACTGTGTCAGGGCTTGTATCAAGCGGTTGACAGAGGACATGTCCAAGTGATTGGTTGGTTCATCCAGCAACAGGAAGTTGGATTGAGATACCAATGTTTTCGCTAATGCGACACGTGCTCTTTCTCCTCCGGATAACACCTTTATTTTTTTGAATACATCGTCGCTGGAAAATAAGAAACAACCGAGTATACTTCTCAGCTCTGTTTCTGTTTTGGCACTTCCCATTGTTTTCAATTCATCCAACACCGTATTTTCTACTGTTAAGGATTCCAATTGATGTTGCGCGTAGGAATAGCTCTCCACATGATGGCCGAAGGAGTGTTCTCCTTCAAACGTTTCTTCACCTGAAATGATGCGGAGCAAAGTAGATTTACCTTTCCCGTTGGCTCCGATCAAAGCAATCTTATCTCCGCGTTCAATACGTGCTGTAGCATTCTTTAAAATGTGCAGATCACCATAGCTCTTTGCAATTTTATCCAAGCTGACAATACTTCTACCCGGCTGTACACGCATATTGAAACGGAACAATACTTTAGCTTCTTCGTCCGGAATTTCTTCGATGACATCCATACGTTCCAATGATTTGACACGGGATTGTACTTGTCTGGCTTTACTCGCTTTGGCTTTGAAGCGTTCGATGAATTTTTCTGTTTGCTTTATTTTTGCTTGTTGATTATCGTAGGTGCTTTTAAGAATTTCAGAACGCAATTCTTTTTCTTCAAGATAATAAGAATAGTTTCCTTGATAAATTTCAAGATCCTGGTACTTCACTTCGACGATCATGTTGCAGGTATGATCCAGGAATTCTCTATCGTGTGAAACAACTATAGTAGCACCTTCATAATCGGTTAAGTATTCTTCAATCCACTGTATAGAGGGTAAGTCCAAGTGATTGGTAGGCTCATCGAGCATGAGCAGGGAAGGCTTCTGCAGGAGAAGCTTGGCCAGCATCACACGCATTCTCCATCCTCCGGAGAAATTCTTCAAAGGCTTTTGTAAGTCTTCGGTACGAAATCCTAAACCCTCTAATATTTTTTCTGTTTGTGATTGTATCGAATAGCCATCTAAACTTTCAAAGCGTTCCTGAAGAGCGCTCAATTTATATACAAGGTCTTCATGGTACTCAGCTTCCATTTGCTGAATGATCTTGTCCATTTGCGCCTGCACCTGATTGGCTTCGGCAAAGGCTTCCATGGCCACGGCCAAAATGCTGTCTTCACTTTGGTAAGACAATAAATCCTGATTCAAATACCCGATGGTGCAATCGTTACTTTTTGAAATAGATCCTTCATCTGGCGTCATGTCGCCGTTGATCAATTTCAATAAAGTAGATTTACCGGTTCCGTTTGCCCCGATCAGCCCGATTTTATCTTTTGGCTTAATTTGTAAAGAGATGTCTTCGTAAATGGCACGCGCCCCGATGTAGTAGGATAAATTGTGAATAGTAAGCATGCCACAAAGGTAATATATCCAATCCTTCTTTTTAGATTTGTAGCCCAAATTAAGAATATATGAGGAAGCCCGAGTTTGATGATATTTTTATGCAATTGGCAGAAAACCTGGCTTTGAGGTCTCATTGCATCAAAAGACAAGTGGGAGCTGTATTGACAAAAGATACCCGAATCATCTCCATCGGATACAATGGACCTCCGGCAGGTACACACAATTGTGACTTGGAATGGCCAGAAATAGGATGTCCGAAGGATTCAAAGGGAAGCTGTTCGCTGGCCTTACATGCCGAACAGAATGCTATTATTTTCGCCTCAAACAATGGATCTCAGTTGAAAGGCTCTACACTTTACGTTACCTTATCGCCCTGCTTATCTTGCGCTCGCCATATTTTTTCTGTAGGTATAGAAAAAGTGATATACCTCAATTCATACGCCGAGTACAAAGGTTTAACGGAAGATGAAGGGGTTGCTTTTTTAAGGAAGTTTGGGGTAACCGTCGACCGATATGAAAATAGTGATCAGTTGTCGGTGGTCAGTGGTCAGTAGATTATGTACTCGTTGGTTGCGGTAGACTCGTAACAAAAAATATGATTTAATAGGTGCGCATGAGGGATTGCAGCGAAAAGCCCGACCCGAATGGATACGCCCAATAGTGCTACATTATTTTTACTGGTGGTTAAAATTCAATCAACCAATCATCAATATCTTTTCCATCTAAAATAGTGTCCAACTCATATATTCCAACAGGCATTCCTAAAGTCCAAATTTCACTAAAACATTAAATAATATTCACTTCTATTTCCAGCTGAATCCCGAACATTTCCCAAATAGAATGTGTGATAGACTGAGCGAGTTTTTTGATGTCATTACCATCTGCGTTGCCATAGTTAACCAACACAAGCGACTGATCTTTATATACTCCGTAGGTGCCAAAGTTTTTTCCTTTCCATCCTGCTGTTTCAATCAACCATCCGGCAGGTACTTTTACTTTTGTCGCGTCGATAGGATAGCTGACAATAGCCGGATAGTTTTCCTTTAAAGAATTGAATTGATTGATACTGATTTCCGGATTTTTGAAAAAGCTTCCTGCATTACCAAGCTGAGCAGGGTCGGGGAGTTTGGACTGTCTGATGGCGATAACAGCTCGACTCACGTCTTTGACTGTGGGAATGGAAATCCCCATTTTATTTAAGGTATCTTTGATAGCACCGTATGTAGTATTCAGTACCGCATTTTTCATGAGTGCGAAACGAACCTTTGTAATGATCCATTTTCCTTTTTCCTCTTGTTTAAAAATACTGTCACGATATCCAAATTGGCATTCTGCCTGGCTGAATTGACGGGATTCTTTTGTAAGAATGTTTACAGCTTCTACAGACGTGATGACATCTTTTACTTCCACACCATAGGCACCTATATTTTGAATAGGCGACGCGCCGACAGAACCAGGAATGAGGGAAAGATTTTCAATGCCTGCCCATCCGTTGTCCACAGCCTTTACCACAAATTGATGCCAATTTTCCCCTGCACCTACATCCACTAATATGGATTCATTCGTCTCTTCGAATACTTGTATGCCTTTTATGTTATTTTTTAAGACAATTCCTTCGAAATCTTCAGTGAATAAAATATTACTACCGCCACCTAAAATCAATAAGGGTTCTTCTGAAATTCTGCTGTCTGCAAGCAATGCGCGCAGCTCGGCTTTCGATTTGAAAGAAGCAAACCACTGAGCCTTCACATCCATGTGAAAGGTATTGAGATCAATAAGGGGGTAAGAGGAAGCAAGCATTGGCAAGGTGTTTGTATTAACTTTTATTCAGACAAATCTATCACTCTACGGCTAAAAAATGAGAGAAAATTTTGTTTAAAAAAGAAAAATGAATTTTTATTTATACTGATTCTAAATTACTCATGTGGGTAAATCGTCTCTTTTTATAAGAAGTAGATAGTCAGTTCATTATACAGAATCTTCATT
Source organism: Cytophagaceae bacterium (assembly GCA_014376985.1). Taxonomy (GTDB): domain Bacteria; phylum Bacteroidota; class Bacteroidia; order Cytophagales; family Cytophagaceae; genus JACMQM01. The sequence goes on from JACMQM010000229.1 coordinate 23,828, forward strand.
TCTGAGCTGTATAAAGGCTTTTCATCATATCAAAACAAGTTTGATTA
>JACMQM010000230.1 GCA_014376985.1 Cytophagaceae bacterium
TAAGTAGGTTCCAAATATCAGATCGGGTATTGGTATTCCGAAAAAGCCTGAGACTGATTCATTGCAGCGGACATTCGCGTGATGGCGTAAATGAAAAGTGTAGAGCCGATGCCAAAATCGTCCAGATCGTTTGCGAGTAAAGAACGGTGTCCAGATAGAAAGTGGCCAATGCCAGGCTGCATGTAATAACTCATACAGAAGCATGGACCAAAAAAGAGCAAGAGAAAAATGTTCCGTCTGATGGTCAAAGGTCATAGGAAGTAGTATCAGAATTAGTATAACAGAAGAAGCGAGGAGTCAGCCAAGCAAGCTGGTTTTTTGGGCTATGCCACAAAGCTGCGTGAAAAGTTTGGAATTATGTTATTATTTATTAACATACTTTTATTTAATCGGTATGTAACTCTAATATACATTTTATGGCAGACACGATAATCAGCAATACTCCAGGACCTTCGAGCGATAGTGGAGCGGGATGGGTAGTCGCACTCATTCTTCTCTTGGCTATGGTAGTGGGCGCAGTGGTCCTGTACCAAAAGGGATATTTCAACATGAACAATGAAAAGAAAAGCACAACTAATATCAACGTTACTCTCCCTACACCGTCTGATGCAACTCCAGCTCCGGCTAACTAACTGATAAAATCCGCTACCAGCTTTACAGAACTCAGCGCTTTTTAGCGCTGAGTTCTGATATAAGGTCACTAAAAGCTTTTTGCCGTTCTATGATCGTACCTTGTTGCATTACCCAAAACGTATCATGCGGGAACGCCTCAATGAATTCATAGTCATGACTGACGAGTAAAATCGTACCCGTGAAATCAACACAAGCCGCTAACAGGATTTCCCAGGTGACCTCGTCAATATGATTGGTGGGTTCATCAAGGATAAGTAGGTCAGGCTTTTGTCCGAACACCACGGCAAAGCGTAAACGCATCCGTTCACCACCGGAGAGGATCGAGACTGGTGATTTCATCCGATCCAAATCAAACTTCATGGTACCCAAGACTGCCATGGCGACGGTTTCAGGTAAATGAAGGGCATCTCCCAACACATCAAGGGCACTTAGGTCAGCTCTAAACTCAGCGTGTTGATCAAAATACGCGACGTTAATATTAGGCGCGGTGGTTACGATTCCGGTGGTTAAAGGTAGTTCTGCCATAAGGCATTTAAGGAACGTTGATTTGCCGGCTCCATTGCGACCAAGGAGTACGATCTTGGTTCCCGAACGGATTTCGAGATCAACCTTAGAGAAAATGAGTGGTTGCTCTCCGTATGTATACCCGCCATCTTTAATGCGGATGAGTAATTTCCCACTATGAAGCGCAGTTTTACTTTGTTGCAATGAGATGGACGTTTTACTATCAGACGGACGCGAACTTTGTTTATGGGTTTCTTTCAGTTCAGTAAGTTCACTGAGGCGAGCTCGGTACATTGCGGTGTCTTTGCCGAGCGCGGCTTTTTGTCTAAGAATCCCCATCGATTTGGTCAGGTCCTTGATGCGCTTACTTTCTGAATCATACGCTCGCTGTTCACCACCGATCCGATTCATTTTTGTTTCAATGTATTCTGCGTATCCTCCTTCAGAAAGATGTAAAGTTCCGCGCACGATCTCACCGATCTTGGTTGCAAGTGAATCGATCAAAAGTCGATCATGGGATACAAAAATAATACCCCCAGAAAATGCAGTTAGTATTTCAATGAGCGCCATGCGGCTGATAATATCTAGGTGATTCTCAGGCTCATCAAGGAGAAGATAATCAGGGTTTTGTGCCAAAGCAGTGGCGAGAGCTAAGACTTTCTGTTGCCCGCCCGATAGACTGTCACATGTCACGTCGTCAGTTTTCGGACGTTTGAAACCGAGCGTTTCAGCAATAATATAGGCCCGGGCCGTAAGAGAGATTCCAGCTTCGCGGGTAATGAAGGCATTCGTGGTAAGAGGAAGGGCAGTGCTCTCAAATTCTTGCGGTACATAGGCAAAGCGGGTATGCCCCTCAGTCTGAACCAGACCACTGTCGACGGGGATTTTACCTGCCAGAATCTTCATCAGGGTTGATTTTCCCGCCCCATTCTCACCAAAGAGACAGAGGCGCTCGCGCAGGGAACAGGTAAAACTCATGCCATCAAGGATGGTTTTACCTCCGACACTGTACGAAACCCGTTTAACCGAAAGCGTTTTTTGCATGTGGCGATTATAGCGCACTTTAGAAAATTGTAGTGGTATTAAGGCCGGCTTTATTGACTAAAGGCCAAAAGAGATATACAATCCAAAGCATATGACAGCGGCATTAACAAAGCGCCTGACGAAGCTAGGTTTAACAGACAAAGAATCCGAAGTTTATATGGCCCTCTTGCAGGGGGGAGAAATGACCGCTGACCAATTGGCCAAGATCTCTAAGTTGAACCGTTCGACCGCCTACGTTCAGATTAAACTTCTCCAGGAACGAGGTCTCGTTTCCACCTTCAAACGGGGCAAGAAAACCTATTTTGCCGCTGAATCTCCAAACAATTTGACTCGTGTCATCAATAAATTAAAGCAAGAGATCGAGCACCAGGAAACTGAGGTTACACTGCTTGTTCCAGAACTTTTGAATATTTTCGGCAGTGCTGTTGATCGTCCAACTGCTCGCGTCTTTGAAGGAAAGGAAGGTCTCGCCTCCATGCGTAATAGTATCTTGGAAGAGAAGCCTAAAAAGATGTATATGATCACTTCGTATAATCAGATGTTACGTGTTTTCACTAACGATGAATTGACAGCTTTTACAAAAAAACGTGAACAAGCCAAGATTGAGTCAAATATAATTTATACCCTCGACGAAGGAGACGATTTCAAACCTTTTCACTTACAAAAATTAAAGCGCGTAAACCCTGAAGCTTTGACTTCAATCGGCTCAGATGTTTATATTTATAACAATTTTGTGTCATTTGCTTCTGCTAAAGATCAAATTGTTGGTCTCACCATCGAAAATGAAGACATTGCAAATTCAATGCGATTTTTGTTTAAAAGCTTGTGGGGGAAGGAATAGAGTAAAAATTTTTTAGCGAACACGTAAATAAAAAAAATATAAAAATCATGGGCGACACCTTGGAAGGTGCCGCCCATCTTGTTGTGGTTGTGCATGTCATACTTCTATCAGAAACGAGCGGGACCATAGATGCCTAGGCATCGGCGGCATGTGCTATCGTTTATCCCAGCGAGTGGGGTAAGATGAAGAAAATCTTATTCTGACATCAACCATCGGTCTCTTCAACCACCGTTCATGGTGCACCTCCTTATTAGGAGTTGGATCAAAAAACTATCCCCCTTCTCCAATTCCAATAATACAGCAAAGTTAAAATAATGTAAAGTTATAATAACAAATTACTGTGTATAGTACTTTAAGGACACTAATTTTATCTTGTCAAACCTAAAATAATTCCGTTTTCTAACGGTTTTTTTTGTGTTAAAAGAAGACTGTGTATAACTTTGTTATTAATTTTTGACAAACAATTATGAATAGGCTAGCATTGTATAAGTAACGCATAGGTGCGGTTACTAAAGGTAGCAAAGTATGGTTGGAGGTCAATTATTAAAACTTATTAAACGTAACACAAATAACTCACATCATATGAGTATCTTAGCTTGGATTATTTTAGGAGGATTTGCAGGGTGGATCGGTTCAATGGTAATGCACACTGATGCATCACAGGGTATCTTACTTAATATTGTTGTCGGTATTGTTGGAGCTCTGGTGGGAGGCGCTATGTTTAATTTTTTTGGCACTCCTGGCGTAACTGGATTCAATTTGTACAGTCTCCTAGTTGCTATTGTCGGTTCA
>JACMQM010000231.1 GCA_014376985.1 Cytophagaceae bacterium
ATTGATCATATTGACGCTTTCAATTTTAAAAACCTGTTGCGCAAAAATCACATTAAGATTACAAGTGAACCGCAATACATAAAAGATGTGCGGGCGTGGTCTCATTTACAAAAAATTAATACCAACCGGTATAAGTCTCTCCTTCTTCTACCTCTCTTGTCAGGACAGCACCGCTTAGGAACACTGGTATTGTTGAAAGACAAAGTGAATGCCTTCGACAAAGAAATGGTGGATATGATCATCACCTTTATGAGTCAGGCGGCCATTGCCATTCAAAACTCCCGATTGATGGGCCAGGCTTTAGAGACGGAGCGTTACAGAGAGGAATTGAAGATTGCCAAACAGGTACAAGAACGTTTACTGCCCGATGTGCCACATTATTCTTCCGATATAGAAATTGCGGTATTAACAGGTGGAGCTACAGATGTAGGAGGAGATTACTATGACTTCTACAAAGATAAAGCAGGTGACATTACCGTGGTATTAGGGGATGTTTCTGGACACGGAACTAGTGCCGCTTTCAACATGGCACAAACTAAAGGAATCTTCCAAAGTTTGGTGCAGCTTAATCTCGATCCGATTGATTTCCTTCGGTATATGAATACCGCTTTGTCCAGATGTTTTGAGAAAAGTACTTTCCTTACGCTACTTGTCATTAAAATTAATCCTACGGAAAAGACATTACAGATTGCACGTGCAGGCCATTGCTTGCCTCTTTTGTATTCCAACAAGCAAACAGAATACATTGAATCTAAAGGGACAGGACTGGGGGTTGTGAGAGGAAAAGATTATGCGTCTTTTATAGAGTGTAAAGTGATTCCTTACCATTCGGGTGATTGCCTTTTACTTTACACGGATGGAATTGTAGAAGCCAGTAACAAACAAGGTGACCTGTTTGGTACTGACCGCTTAAGGAATGTATTCATCAACTATAAAGAGATGAAAGCAAACAGTCTGTTAGAAAAAATCTTCCAAGAGACGAAAGCTTTTTCAGGTAAAAGCGAACCGGAAGATGACAGTACATTACTTTTATTAAAATTTGTTTAACCATTTTTATTAATTTATTTACCATTTGTATCACTTAACCACGTTTTTAGTACAGATATGAACATTAGTGCAAACAAACAAGACAAGACCTACGTAATAACAATCGATGGAGAGATTGATGCAAGCTCTAGTATAGAATTGGATACGGCCATTTCCGAAGCTATAAAAAAAGGAGAACGTAAAATTCTGGTAGACTGCGCAAAACTCAACTACATCTCTTCAGCTGGTCTGGGCGTATTTATGTCCTACTTGGAAGATTTTGAAGAACAAGGGATTAAAATCGCCCTTTTTCATATGAACGATAAGGTTAAAAGCGTTTTTGAAATTCTGGGATTAGTAGACCTTATAGATATTGTCCCAACCAAAGAAGAAGCGGAAAAAATAGTAGAGTAGATTGACACACAAAATCACCATACCGTGCCATACATCAAAACTGAAAGACGTCAGAGACTTTGTTTCTGACGTCATTAGACTTTTTTATCTCTCTGAGAAAGAGCAGTTTTTGCTTGTTTTGGCCATCGATGAAATTTGTGCCAACCGAATCCTGCATTCTAACCATAATGATACCACAAGACAACTTGAACTGGAAATAGAATCCCAGGAAGACGGTGCGGTTATTTTTTGTATAAAAGACGAAGGCGACTTCTTTGACTTGAATCAGAACGAGTCCGCTCCTGTGGAACATCTTGTAAAAGACCGCCGTAAAGGTGGTTTAGGGATATCCCTGATCAAAAAAATCATTGATTCAGTGGAGGTTTTTAAAGAAGGTCATTACACCATCCACCGCCTGATAAAAAAATCTAGCGTGCCTACCCAATTTTAAAGCTCACCCTTCGTTATCTTCTTGGATTTTATTGTGAAAAAATTAGTAAACTTGTAGTCTAACAATTTATACCAAGAATTATGAATAAAGCTTTTTTGGCCTTAATACCTTTAATCATTGTATTTGCCTGTAAATCAAACAAACCAGCTACCACTTCGAATGCAAAACCTCAAAGCACCGTTTTAGGTACCATCGGTTCTGACCCTATTCTTTCCGATGACTTTAGTTACGTCTATACAAAAAACAATGTCAATGCTGAAAATGCATATGCAGAAAGCAGTTTAAAAGAATACATGAACCTGTATGTTAATTTCAGGTTGAAAGTAAAAGAAGCAGAGGTGCTTGGTCTTGATACAACCACTGCTTTTAAAAACGAATTAGACGGCTATAAAAAACAATTGGCTACTCCTTACCTTACAGAAAAGGAAGTGACTCAACAGTTGGTGCGTGAAGCCTACGATCGCATGAAAGAAGAAGTAAAGGCTTCTCACATCCTGATCATGGTAAAACCGGATGCTGATCCGAAAGACACATTAATCGCCTACAACAAAATTAAAAGTATCCGAGATAAAGCACTTAAAGGAGACAATTTCGATCAATTGGCAAAAGCAAATTCAGAAGATCCTTCTGCTGCTAATAACTCCGGTGACTTAGGTTATTTTACTGCTTTACAAATGGTTTATCCATTCGAAGATGCCGCTTTTAAAACCCCAGTAGGATCCATATCCTCTATTATCCGTACACGTTTCGGTTATCACATCTTAAAAGTGACTGCTCGCAGACCTTCTCAAGGTGAAGTACGTACGGCTCACATTATGATTCGTTATACAACTGGTGGCAGTGCCGAGGACTCTCTTGCTGCTTATCGTAAAATAGAAGAAATCTCTAAGAAATTATTGTCAGGTGAACCTTGGGCCACTTTAGTGAAAACATTCTCTGAAGATGTACAGTCCAAATCAAAAAATGGAGAGCTGCCTTGGTTCTCTACCGGTCGCATGGTGGCGTCTTTTGAAGATGCAGCTTTCTCACTTAAAAATCCAGGTGATGTATCAAAGCCCGTATTGACCCCTTACGGATGGCACATTATTAAATTGTTAGAAAGAAAAGAGCTGGCTCCTTTTGAAGAAATGGAACCCACTTTAAAACAAAAGGTAAATCGTGACTCTCGTTCTGAATTGAACAAAAAAGCATTCTTGGATCGCATCAAAAAAGAAGATGAATTCAAAGAAAACACAATCAATGTAAATGCGACAATGCTTCTTGCAGATAGTACTTTAACCAAAGGTTCTTGGAAGTATAACGCTGAAGATGTTAAAAACAAAAAAACAGTATTGTTCACCATCAAGAACGAACCTTACTCTCGCCTTAATTTTTATGAATTCGTTCGCCTGAAACAAAGAGCCAGAACAGATGTAACGCCAATCGTTTACATGGGTCAGCTATACAATCAATACGTAGAAGAGACTTTAACCAAATGGGAAGAGAATCATTTGTCCGAGAAATATGTAGACTACCGTATGTTGGTAAAAGAGTACAGAGACGGAATTTTGTTGTTCCAATTGATGGACCAAAAAGTGTGGTCAAAAGCGGTAGAAGATACTACCGGACTGCGTGCCTTCTTCAATGAGAACAGAAGCAAGTACCAATGGAAAGAACGTTCTAAAGCTACCATACTGAGCGCTTCTTCTAAAGAGACTATAAACAGAGTAAAAGAAGAAATAAAATCTACTGATTACGAAGTAGCTGAACCAGCCGGTATCGATTTGAAATATGCAAAAAACAAAGCCGCTATTCCTCAGGAAAACATAGCTGCATTGGATAAGATGGTAAATGCATTATTAAGAGATAAAAAACTGGTGTTGCACTTAGTTGAAACATCTATTAAAAATGAAAGTGTAAAAAGCGGCAGTCGTAAAGATTCTCTGATCCAATATTTCGTTTCCAAAGGCATTAATGCTAATCGTATAAAAGGTAGTGTATCCGGCACATTCAATACCTCTAATGCCTTAGTTAAAATCTACGCTCGCTCTCTTTCTAAAAAAGCCATTGAATTGCGTTACACCTCAAAAGAACCTTTAGCACTTCAAATTACAGAAGGTCTGTATCAAAAAGGAGAAAATGAGTGGGTAGACAAATCAGAAGCCAAAATCGGATCTAATCCTTTTGAAGCTAAAGACCGTTTCTACTTGGTGATCATCGATAAGATAGAAGCTCCCCGAGCAAAAGAATTGGAAGAGTGCAGAGGCCTGGTGATTTCTGACTATCAAAATTACTTAGAGAAAAAATGGCTGGAAAGCCTGAAAACAAAATACCCCGTAAGTGTTAACGAAGCGGAACTCAATAAAATGGTTAAAACAGGCAACACCACAAAGTAAGTTGAATCACTCCTATTGCATTCTTAAGTTTTGAAGAAGTTTTTAATGTTTTTAATGGTGTACACCTCTATGGGGTGTACACTTGTCTTTGGACAGATGGTAGACAAGATTGTCGCTAAAGTAGATAATTACGTCGTGCTGAAATCAGAGCTTGAAGTGGCTTACATTCAATTTTTGCAAAGCCAGGAAGCCAAGTTTGCACCAGACAAAAGTAAAATCAAATGCACCATATTGGAATCTTTGGTGATCAATAAATTATTGCTGGCAAAAGCAGAATTGGATTCGGTAACGGTAGACAAACAAGCCGTAGACGCTCAACTTGACCGACGCATGCAATATTTCATTACCCAATTTGGTTCTGAAAAAAAACTGGAAGAGTATTACAAAAAATCAGTAGATGATTTAAAATCTGATTTACGCAGACAAGTAAGAGATCAAATGATCACAGAAAAGATGCAGGGGCAAATTACCACGGGTCTAAAAGTGACACCGGGTGAAGTAGAGAAGTTTTACAAAGCGATTCCCAGAGACAGCTTGCCTTTCTTCTCTACAGAAGTAGAAGTGGGCCAGATTGTACGTACAGCAGAAATCAGCAAAGAACAACGAGGCATATTTTTAGCGAAAGCAGAAGACATTCGTCAACGCTTATTGAAAGGTGAAGATTTTTGTTCTTTAGCTAAAAAATATTCTGAAGATCCCGGTTCTGCTAAGCAATGCGGTGAGCTCGGTTTCTTTAAAAAAGGGGATTTGGTAAAACCCTATGAATCCATGGCTTATAAATTACAGCCTGGCGAAGTTTCCGAAATTGTTGAATCGGAATTTGGTTACCATATCATTCAATTGATCGAACGCCGCGGAACAGAATACAACACGAGACATATCCTGATCAAACCTGGTTCTTCTTTAAGAGATCTATCTAACGCAGAAAAGTTTCTGGATAGTTTAAGAACAATGATACTAAGAGACAGTATCACGTTTGAAAAAGCGGCAAAAGAACATTCTATTGAAAAAGTAACGAAGAACAATGGCGGAATGTTTTTGAACGAAGACGGAAGCTCTCGCATACCCATGGAAAAAATTGATCCGGGTATTTTCTTTGTGATTGACACCATTAAAGTAGGTGACATCTCCAGACCTGTGCGTTTCCGTACAGAAGACAACCAGGATGCGGTGAGGCTCATTTATTATAAAGCCAAAGTGCCCGCACATCAGGCCAACTTGAAAGACGACTATCAAAAAATATACAATGCTACGCAGGACGAACAAAAAAACACAGCCATCAATAAGTGGTTTGATAAAACAAAGGATGAAGTATACATTGACGTAGCCAAAGAATACGATTCCTGTGACTTATTAAAAAAGGATAAATGATAGAGGGACTAAACGATGTTGAAAAAGCACAATCATTGCACAGTGCTTATCAAAAACTCACAAAAGAGATTTCTCAAGTGATCATAGGGCAAGAAGAAGCGGTACAATTATTATTGACTGCTATCTTTTGTCAAGGCCATTGTTTACTGGTAGGTGTGCCAGGCTTAGCAAAAACGCTTTTGATCAATACCATTGCATCTTCTCTGGACTTGAAGTTTAAACGCATCCAGTTTACACCCGATTTAATGCCTTCTGATATTGTAGGAGCTGAGACCATGGATCAGAACAGACAATTCCAATTCATCAAAGGTCCGATTTTCGCCAATATCATTTTAGCGGATGAGATCAACAGAACCCCTCCCAAAACTCAAGCCGCTTTGCTTGAAGCCATGCAAGAGTACTCCGTTACGATAGCTGGCCAGCACCACAAATTGGAAAAACCTTTCTTTGTACTTGCGACTCAAAATCCGATCGAACAAGAAGGAACTTATCCATTGCCGGAAGCCCAGCTGGATCGTTTTATGTTTAACCTAAGCATTAAATACCCTTCTTATCAATCCGAAGTAGAAATCGTGCGCAGCACAACCGGAAACGAAAAGAAAACTGTTAAGCCTATTCTAAGCGCCGTAGAAATTATGGCTTATCAAAATCTGGTGCGTCAGGTACCGGTTACAGACAATGTCATTGAATACGCCGTAAAACTAGTGCATTTATCCAGGCCAGGAGAACCTATGGCAGCAGACATCGCCAAGAAGTATTTGGAATGGGGTGCCGGTCCAAGAGCTTCTCAAAACCTGATCATGGCAGCTAAATGTCATGCCTTGTTGAATGGTAAGTACTCACCGGATATCGAAGATGTACAGCATGTTGCTATCCCTGTTTTAAGACACCGTCTGATCAAAAACTTCAAAGCG
>JACMQM010000232.1 GCA_014376985.1 Cytophagaceae bacterium
ACAGGGCCTATCATTTTACAAGGACCGCACCATTCAGCCCAAAAGTCTACCAGTACTGGTTGTCCTGTTTTGATGATTTCATCAAAATTAGCATCGGTGATTTCTATCGCTTTACCCATGTTTTTAACTTAGTTTAATCTTCGTGTTCTAGTTCTGTTTGTATTGTAAACTTAATGTTTTTTGGAGATAAATAGTTCCTTAAGACAAGATTTTGTACTCAATCCCCGCCATTTCACCCAATGTGTTTAAGAGGGTATTATTGGGATCTATTTTGTATTTTCTTGAAAAAGACTCAGTTGAAATGCGTTCATCCGTATCAAAGATCTGGAAATAGACATTGCTAGCTCCTTTATGGGCTATAAAAGTTTCTTCCAGTTGATTGACCAATTGGCTGGTTAGCTTTTGCGTATTGATTTTAAGTTTAATTCCCTTGCAGAACTTTGCACGTATTTCGCTCAATAGCTCCATATAAGTAGGCGTAAATCGCCAGCTATCCGGCTGACCAAAACGGTTTTTCACTGCTCCTCTGATAAATAGGAATTGACCGGGATGAATATAATTGCTAAAGCTCGCATGGTCTTTACCAAACAAGGCAATTTCCAATGAGCCCTGGTAATCTTCGATGGAAAAGATGATGTAGTTGTTTCCGTTTTTCGCCTGACCGTTTTTAATAGCGGATACAATACCACCGATTTGAACTTCACGGTCTTTCATATCCATTACTTTTTCCAAACTACAGGTACAGAAGTTGTCTATTTCAAGTCTGAACAAATCGAGCGGATGACCGGAAATGTAGAAGCCTACAATTTCTTTTTCGCGTTTTAGTTTTTCTATATCAGACCAAGGTTCACAGGTAGGAATTCGTGGCGCAACGATTTCTGTATTTTCTCCGCCGCCGAATAAAGAAACTTGCGGCGTGTTTTGTTCGCTCTGCCAGTTGTTGCCGTAGCGAATCGCTTTTTCAATGAGCGACATGTTGTCTTTGTCGTGCACATGAAAATATTGTGCGCGGTGCACGCCTTCAAAACAATCGAATGCACCGGACAGCGCCATGGCTTCAAACGTCTTGCGGTTAGCGGCTTTTAGGTTGATGCGACGGGTGACGTCAAAGATGTCTTTGAATAAACCTTTCTCTTTGCGCTCTTCCACCAATGCAATCACAGCACCTTCGCCTACACCTTTCACGGCACCTAAACCGAAACGTACCTGACCTCTTTGGTTCACAGAGAACTGATACGAACTTTCATTCACATCCGGTCCCAATACTTCCAATCCCATGCGTTTACATTCTTCCATGAAGAAAGTCACCTTGTCGATGTTGTTCAAGTTATGCGTCAATACCGACGCCATGTATTCGGAAGGGTAGTGCGCCTTTAAGTAGGCCGTCTGGAAGGCTACGAAGGCGTAACAGGTAGAGTGAGATTTGTTGAAGGCATAAGAAGCGAAGGCTTCCCAATCCGTCCAAACTTTCTCTAAGACTTTGGCGTCGTGTCCATTTAAACTTGCGTTCTCGATGAATTGTGGTTTGAGCTTATCCAGTGTTTTCTTATCCTTCTTACCCATCGCTTTACGCAACACATCAGCGTCGCCCTTAGTAAAGTTGGCGAGCTTCTGAGAGAGCAACATCACTTGCTCCTGGTAGACGGTGATTCCGTATGTATCTGCCAGAAGTTCTTCCATGGCAGAGAGATCGTATTCTACTTTTTTTCTTCCGTGTTTACGTTCAATAAACAACGGAATATATTCCAACGGTCCCGGACGATACAAGGCGTTCATCGCAATCAAGTCCTCGAACTTATCGGGTTTCAATTCGCGCAAATATTTTTGCATACCGGCGGATTCAAACTGAAACGTTCCGTTGGTATCACCGCGTTGGTAGAGTTCTAATGTTTTAATATCATCCAATGGTATGTCATCGATGACGATTTCAATGCCGTGGTTTTCTTTGATGAGTTTTAAGGCATCACGAAGAATGGTTAATGTTTTCAGACCCAAAAAGTCCATCTTGATAACACCCGCATCTTCGATCACGCGACCGTCGTACTGCGTCACCAATAAGTCCGAATCTTTAGCAACAGCCACCGGAATCAGATCCGTTAAATCTGTGGGCGCGATGATGATACCAGCTGCGTGTATACCCGTGCCGCGCACAGAGCCTTCCAGGATCATCGCTTCCTTCAGTACTTTGCCCTGGTCTGTATGTTCTTCCGCGAGGATGCGGCGCAACTCTCTTACGCCATCGAGTTCTTCTCCGCCTAATCCTTCTTTATCTTTTAAACTTTTATCTCCGTCGATCGGCGCGGTCAATACACGACGCAACGAAATGCCCGGTCTGTCCGGTACAAGTTTCGCCAGTGTGTTCGCTTCCTGCAAGGGAAGATCCAATACACGCGCCACATCTTTGATGGACATCTTCGCTGCCATGGTGCCGTAGGTGATGATCTGCGCGACCTGGTTCTTGCCGTATTTGTCTACGACATAGTCAATCACTTTCTGACGGCCTTCGTCGTCAAAGTCCGTATCAATATCGGGCATGCTCTTACGATCCGGATTCAGGAAACGCTCAAACAGTAAATTGTATTTGATGGGGTCAATGTTAGTGATACCGGTAGAATACGCCACCGCCGATCCCGCTGCCGATCCACGGCCCGGGCCGATGAATACACCGATGTCGCGACCGTGTTTGATGAAATCTGCCACGATCAAAAAGTATCCGGCAAATCCCATGGTCTTGATCACGTGCAACTCAAAGTTGAGTCGCTCTTCGATCTCGGTGGTAATGTCTTTGTACTTTACTCTGGCTCCTTCATACGTCATGTGACGCAGGTAATCGTCCTGGTTGAGGAAGGTAGTGGGAATAACAAAGTTCGGAAGCAAAATGTCTTGCTTCAACTTGAGCATTTCTACTTTGTCTACGATCTCTTGTGTATTGTCCAGCGCTTGCGGAACATCCTTGAACAGGACAGACATTTCCTGTTTATTTTTGAAATAGAATTCGTTGTTATAAAAGGCAAAACGTTTTCCTTTGGAAGACGCGTCGTCGTCAAAATCTTTATTGGTTGGTGTACTTTGTTTTTCACCGGTGTTGATGCACAACAAAATATCGTGGGCATTGGCATCCTGCTTGTCTACGTAGTGACTGTCATTGGACGCAATCACCTTGATGCCGTACTTTGCAGCCAATGCAAGCAAGACAAGGTTAACGGTATTTTGTTCCGGTATATCGTGGCGCTGCAATTCGATGTAAAAGTCTTCACCGAACAAATCTAGCCACCATTTTAATTCTTTCTCTGCCTCGGCTTCTCCATGCCTCAGGATGGTACGCGGAATGATGGCCGCTAAACAACAAGAGGTAGCGATCAAGCCCTTATGATATTTCACCAAGAGTTCTTTATCGATACGCGGGTACTTGCCGTACAAGCCTTCCATGTAACCCAATGAACAAAGCTTCACCAGGTTTTTATAGCCTTCGGGATTTTTTGCCAGCAACAATTGATGGCTACGGATATCTCTGGCTTCTTTGGTAAATGATTTTTTATGGCGATTTTCCACCATGTAAAACTCACAACCGACAATGGGTTTTACGCCTTTTGCCGCTGCTTCCGCCACAAATTTAAACGCGCCAAACATGTTGCCGTGATCGGTTAATGCGATGGCTTTCATGTCTTCGGCTTTGGCCTTAGCAACTAAACCTTCGATGCTGGCAGCACCGTCGAGAAGCGAAAACTGGGAATGGACGTGGAGATGGGAAAATTCAGGCATGGAGCGGTATTCTTAGCAGACTAAGATACGGATTATAACACTTTTTTGGGAGGGAAAGTTTTCAACAAGTAAAGTTGCAAGTGGTAAGTTGGAAGTGGTATGTAAAAAGGCCTTTTTAGCGCTGGCGCGAGCATTTGCTCGTGTCTAAAGTTCATAGAGTTTCCAGCTCGGGGATGGGTTTTAGTAATGGAGGATGAATTAAGTAATCAGCTTTTTGGCGCCCCGGAATGCTTTAAGTATTTACTTCTTCGCAGTAAATTTCCTTATTTTTACTTATCTTGAATAATAAATTTTTAAGCCTGAAGATCAATAGCTAGGTTAAGTGGAAGATGCTTCTAGCAGTATATAATTTATAATGATTTTTACCAATTGAAAATACGCGATCTGGTTATGAGAGACTTACAACATGCTCCTGGTAAAATTACAAGAAAGTTCGCACAAACAAGTAAAAGAATATACACGCGATAGTTCGTGTATACAA
>JACMQM010000233.1 GCA_014376985.1 Cytophagaceae bacterium
AAAATATCACCTGTCTTTTGTCCAATAAATACAGGAAGCAAAGAACGGGTCAAATGGTAGGCGCTGTAGACATTGGTCGAGATCATCTGTTCCAAAACCCCGTCTGCTTCGTCCTGTATTTGACCCGGAATAAACAGTCCGGTATTGTTTACCAACACCTCGATGGTTCCTCCCAGCCCAACAATGAATTGTCCAAAATCCAAGACTTCCTGTTTCACTGCCAAATCAGCTTTGAAGACCAAAATTTTAGCCCCAGGAATTCTGGTTTCGATATCTCTTTTGAGTTCCTCAAGACGCTCCTTTGACCTCGAGCAAGTGACGACTTCGTATCCTTTTTTGGCAAACAATTCAACGATCGCTTTGCCGATTCCTTTGGTTCCCCCACTTACAATTATTCGTTTTGGCATGTGTGCTTATCTTTAGTTTTTACAGAAATATAATGTATTTTCGCAACGGTTTGAATCGTCTTTAAGCGAACCGATCAAAGAGGTATTCTATGAAAGAGCTGGGAAAATACCTATTGTTAATGGGTAAATTGTTGGTGAATCGTGAAAAGTTTTCAACTTATGCGCGGCTCATAATTGACGAAGCGATCGTCATCGGGACAGATTCCCTACTCATCGTAGCCATTGTCTCCAGTTTTATTGGAGGAGTAACCGCGGTGCAAACTGCCCATAACCTTTATAATCCAATTATTCCATTGGAAACCATCGGGTCTATTGTACGAGACATGACGCTATTGGAACTTGCTCCTACCTTTACAGGTGTAGTATTAGCGGGTAAAATAGGTTCCAATATTGCCGGTCATTTAGGATCCATGAGAATCACCGAGCAGATTGATGCCCTGGAAGTCATGGGAATCAATTCTGCTTCTTACCTGATCTTGCCTAAAATTGTAGCCTCCCTGATTGTATTTCCAATGTTAGTCACACTTTCTGCTTTCCTAGGAATTTTCGGAGGTTTCGTAGCAGGAGTATTGACTCACTCACTGTCTGCAGAACAATACATTGCTGGTATCCGTGACAATTTTGAAGGGTTTCACATTTTCTTTGCCCTTATTAAAGCTTTCGTTTTCGCCTTTCTTATTTCTTCTATTTCAGCTTTCCGCGGTTATTATACGCGCGGAGGAGCTCTTGAAATTGGAAAAGCATCTACCATGGCTGTTACGCATAGTTGCATTGCTGTTTTGATTGCTGACTACCTATTGGCTCAACTTATATTAGCGAATTAAAGATGATAGAGTTTAGCCACCTGAATAAAACCTTTGGAGACAAGCAAGTGCTGAAAGATGTCAGCGGAGTCTTTGAACGTGGGAAAACAAACCTGATCATTGGGACCAGTGGTACAGGTAAAAGCGTTTTGCTTAAATGCCTGGTGGGTATATTTGAACCTGATGCAGGAGCAATTTTATACGACCAACGCAAATTCAACGGTGAATCCAACGATCGCAAGCAGGAAATCCGCCGTGATATCGGTATGCTTTTTCAAGGCGGAGCGCTATTCGATTCTAAAACAGTAGAAGAAAACGTGATGTTTCCTCTGACCATCTTGGCTCCTCAAATGAGCAAAAGCGAAAAAAATGATCGTGTGGATTATTGTTTGAAACGTGTCGGTCTGGAAAAAGCTAAAAAACTCATGCCATCTGAAATCAGCGGAGGAATGGCCAAACGTGTTGGCATTGCCAGAGCCATCGTGATGCAATCCAAATACCTCTTTTGTGACGAACCTAACTCCGGTTTGGATCCCCTTACCTCTCACGTCATCGATGAACTCATCGAGGATATTACGCACGAATATAATATCACCACTGTGGTAGTAACCCACGACATGAACTCCGTATTGGAAATCGGAGAAAACATCATGTACATGTATGAAGGTGAAAACGTATGGCAAGGTACAAAAGACAATATCCTGCAAACCACCGTGAAGCCGCTTCAGGATTTTTTGTTTGCGAATAAGCTTATCCGAGATATGGAAAGGAACTAAGGGTTTATTCCTTGATGATTTTATAATGGTATAAAGTGCCTTGCGACATGATGTTTACCAAATACAAAGCATTGGGTAAGATGGAAAAGTCCGGGCAAACCAATGTCTTTTTACCCGATGATACGGGTATGATTTTCTCAAACATCAATTTCCCTACTGCATTGTATACTTTAATGAGCAAGTCAGTGGACAGGTCTGAGCTGTAGTCAATTTTAAGTTCTAAGGAATAGGGATTGGGATACAGGTTAAACACATTAAATCCTTTTTGCAGGGGACCAACATCTGGCAAAGTATCTCCGTCAATCCAAACAGAAGCAGGCTCAAACAAGATGTACTTCCCATTCTCATACCAATCGTAACGGTAATGTGTGAGAGGATTTCCCATTTCATCCATGACTAAAATTTTTGACGAATCAATCGCCATTCCCTGATCAATGACAAAGCCGAGTTTTCTCTGTATCGGTAATTGACTAGACGGTATGGTAATTTTTAAGGTATCATTGAAATAAGTAGAAGAGAAATTAACGGTTTCCCTATAATTCCAAAAATCACCATAGCTCTCCATCCCTCTGAGATCCATCTCTGCCAAGGGTAACAGCTGTAACAATCTTTTTAAAGCACGCAGTTTGTACATGCGGTTGGGATGGATAAGAAGTATACAAGGCGCATAGTTATTGGCACATTCTAAAGTAACGTCTCTCCACAAACCTACTTTGTATTCCATATCGGCTTCAGAAATGGTATCTCCACGGGGTTTGTCTTTTGTGCCTGCTACATAAAACACATCCGATACGGTCATTGGAATTTCCAGTACGCGTGTATAGGTACCGGAATTGCTTTTATTGGTGCGAGCCCTGAACGGGAAATTGGTCAATACATCATTGGCACTGTTGGTAGAGCTGAAATCGTAGCCGATAGTATCCAATAGGTTATTCAGTACTTTGGGATATGTCAGATTGCCAGATCTCCAGGTTCTGATCTGAACAGGGAACCTGTTTTCCAAAAGTATTTTAGATAATTGAACCTCCGCGTAAATGACTCCTCCAGTTGTTTTATTTCCATCGTACCGAGGTTTGTAGTTGGTAGTATCGTAATGGCCTCTTACACCAATTTCAAAAACATGTTCATCGTCCATATCCGGAAAATGACCAATGGAATGGTTGCCGATCACGTGACCGCAATGAATGCGTGCCGAGTCTAATTTATAAATATTGGGTGCGGGCAAAAAGAAAGGACCCATTTGCCAGTCTGAAAAATACCTGGTTGTTACATTATACGTTGCAATGATACTTTTTTTATATTCAAAGGATGAATATTCCGTTACTAAATCCATGGCAGTTTGACTGTCCAGATCGTGCGTTACAATCAATGAACCTTTCTTTTTATCCGGTATGGTATGCTTCCAAACAGCGTAAGGGAAATGTTTGGCATATACCGCTTTTAAAAATAACATGAACGCATCCGCACTCGGTTCGAATGAATTGGAATATTTGCGTTCTGCGTGAAAGTCAATATCCATTTGAGAAAGCGAAATCAAATCCCTGAATACAAGACCTGCCAGATAAGTATAACCTGCGCCCCATGGATTCCGGACAATGGCATTGTCGCCGTTTTCAAAGGTCGCCATTACCTGTGCCGTCGTCACATCATAAGCTCTGGTGGTAAATGTAACGCTATCATTACCCAGGCTTATTTCTTTCTCCAACGGATCATTTAGCCAACGAAAGCTTGGGTCAACCTGCTCGGTTAAAAATTTAATCCGAAATCGCTTATCGTCGTCCGTCGTATTGTTTATACCGAAAAATTTATTGAGACTATCTCCTACCGCAGTATTTCCTCCGCCTGTGAATCCACCGGCAATAAAGATTCCTCCATTGCTTACAAAAGCCTTGAGTTGTTCCACTTCAGATACGGTAAAAGTGGTACTGGAAATCCTTGAACTTGCTACGATCATGCCGTAGTTAAAAACCGAATCCGTGGAAGTCTTAACAACGTAAGGTACACCCCATACCTTTAGCATGTGATCTGCAGCATGCACATAAGAAATATTAGGTTCGCTGTTTCTTGTGGTAAGATCCCACAAGCATACCGTTCTGTTTTGCTGTGCACATACAAGGGTATGAAAAACAAAGAAAAATAAAATCAGAACATATTTCTTCATAAAATAAATAATTATGACTCAGCGAGGTCAGTAAGAAACAGTTTAAAAACAGTTACCTCTTTCACGGTATTGCTTACAACAGCAAACAAAGAATCCACATTAAGTTAAGAGATATAACGGTAAAGGTATACCCACACATACGTAGCTCTTACTTCCATGGTTTGCAGTATCGAGTAAGTTTGCTTTCTTTATTATCAAATCAATTGAATGAACACCAAACATTCTATGAGCCATTGCCTTTTCGTCACAACAGCCTCTATAACTTAAGTCTTTTCGCTTGTTGAGAAGATTTGGAAGGATTCCATGGATCATTGTAAGAAGACCACAGAAACATTTCCCTGAAATGCGCGAGTGTTTTGATGATGCGCATGTAATAGCCATTATAAAACACCATCAATGGCAAATAAGGAATCAATGACAGGCGATTTTTATAATCCGCAGAAAACATCAATACCACCCAGAATTGCAAGAAATTTGCAAGCGTATACAACAGCAAATTCATGGGAAGGATATAAATCAACAGATCAGAAAAGTTAACGATCATATCGCTGACATGAACATACCATAATATGTTTAAGATGACATTGAAAAATATATTTTCAGCAGAGGCAAAAAAATTGATGAACCTAAAATGTGCTCCAGGTGAAAAAACATCTTTATGCTTTCTCATTCGGAACCTGACAATGGATTTATTCCACCGCAACCTTTGCTTTGCCAGCTTGCCGAATGTATTCGGAACACTGGTAAGACCAATGGCTGTAGGTTCGAAATGTACTTTATATCCCAGTTTACGAATCTTCATTGTGATGTCCCCGTCTAAGCCCGGACCAATGTCCCAGCCCTTGACTTGATCCAATACATCCTTTCTAAACATTCCAAATGCTCCTGAAATGATGCTGTATATGCCCAGGTAAGAGGTTACCATTCTACCAATTCCTATCGTTTTAAGGTATTCAATGGCCTGAAGTGAAGTACAAATGTTTTTGCCTGGATCCCTGACTTCCAGGTTACCGCCTACCGCTCCCAACTGCGGGTCCATGTAAAAGGGGAAAAGCGAATTTTCAATGGCATCGCGGTGAAAAGAACAATCCGCATCGAGGTGCAAGACATATTTACCTTTGGCATAGCGAAACGCCAGGTTTGCAGCGGAAGCCTTTCCGCCGCGTACTTCGTTGCTTAAAAAGAGACTGACCAATCCATTACGCTCCATGTCTCTACCGATGAGCGCGGTTTTATCGCTGGAACCATCATCTACGACAATGATCTCGAAATTTTTGTAAGTCTGTTCGGATAAGGAACGCACAAGTTTATAAATGTGCTTACCTTCGTTTTTGCCTGGCACAATCACCGATACAAAAGGTAGCTCTGCCCACAATTTTTCTTTAGCTATCACTCTATCTTCGTGTTTTAGATAGCGGTTACACTTATAAACAAGTACCACAATAAAATCAAAGAAAACGTAACGCCCCAATTCAAAAGCAAAGAAATACCAAAATACTCTTAATGCCTTCCATGAGCCTGCATTGCTCCAAAAACCAATGAACTCATCAATGATCATGATTTTATGGAATGCATTTTACTGGTTAATTCACTGAGTTGTTCTGTAAAGGATACGGTTTTGTTAATGGGAAGTACCCGGTATTCAATGTCTGCCTGAAAGCCGTTGAAATTATCCCTTACCAACCGGCGAATCATGATACAAATTTTACGCACGGTACGTTTCGCATCTTCACTGTTGATCTCTGTAAGGGAAAACATCAAGGTAGTGGTGCTTTCGAAAGCGATGACATCCGAATTGCGAATGCCGCTGCGGATGATGCGAACCAATTCTACCAATAAACTATGCTTAGAATCTGTTCCCACTTGGGTGTAAAGGTCTAATACATTATTAATATGAATATAGCCCAGGTTACTTTCAATCTCGGCTATCTTCATGCGTTCGATTTCATAGCGAAGCATAATGGTAAACGTATCCATACTGACTGTACCAGAAATCGCGGCCAGATCTTTCTGCGTAGACATGATACCATTTTGAGCAGTATAAAAGCCTTTTGTAGTTATGGTATACTTCTTAATATTTCGGTTGAGTAAATGCTCAACTTCAGTATCTTTTTCGCACTCACAACATTTAGCTTTGATTTGTACATCTTGAAAAGTATGCGTACAGCTGTTGCACGTATAGATGATAGATGGCTTATCATAATCCACACCAATGTGTCTTAATTGTTTATTGCACTTGGGACATACAAAATCATTTTTACTGACTTCACTGGTAAAGTCTGACATGGGGCCTATATAAGCACAAGGAAAATGATGGATCAGGTCTTCTTGTTTTAAGTCAGAAGAAGCACACTTCGGACATACTTCTCTGTAAAACAAAAAGCCATTGTAACAGTGATTGCAGAGGTATAAAGATTCATGGTGCTCTCCGGCAAGGTATCCTTCTTCTTCTGCCAGCGTCAGAATATCCAAGATATTCTTATCGTCATGACTGCTAAAGTAATGGGAAAGCAGAGGATAAGAATATCCTATTTTTGCTTTCCTGTCGAGTACCGGTACAATGTTCTTATTGCTTCGGGTATAATTGAAACGCAGGAGTTTGTTGATGGTGTTCGATTCGAAGTTCAGCGCCTTCACAGGTACCAACTTCTTTTGCACGTCTTGTATTTTCAATATCGTTTCGCATACTTCAGGCAGCGCTGCATCGATATTGTTCACCTCTCCATCCACAATATTGCGGTAAGCGGCGGATAACTTTACCGAATCAGATGAAACAAAAACCGGTTTAAGAAAGAGATTTTCGTCTTCCGCCGTACGGATATTTTCAAGCATGCATTCCGTCAACCGGTCGTTGGTATGAACAAGGATGACTGCATCTGCGTAGCTGATCTCATGGAATTGCTCCATGGCGGTGTCCTTAAGGGCCAGGATACGCATGCCGTCGCGTTCAATCCAAAAGTTATTACTATCCATATTAAAAGTATCTACGTTTCGTTATTTCCACTTCCAGCTTTTGCGCTTTCCGCCAAAGTGAGTCCTCATTGTACTCCAGCGGCACAACGTCCGCTTCTATGTCGTGTTGATAATCTTCCGCTCCATTCTTTAGATGAACAGGCAAGTCATAGGTGTCAAAGTAAAATCGCTTGATCCTTCCTTTTGTCTGATAGCCGTTCGCGAATTTTACATCTACAATATCACCGGCGTGTAAGTAACGCATGTCGCTTTGTTCAAAGAATACCTTGATATAAACACTCGCTTTTGGCATGTGCAAAGAAAGAATATGTTCCGACTCCAGTACCGTTTCATAATCTTTTTTAAACACGTGGCTTATGACTCCTGAAACGGGCGAAAGGAACGTTTGCACGGGCATTTGGTTCACGTATGCAGCAGCTTGCTGATGCCCCGCGCTATCAATGGTTGAATTGCTGTCGGATTCAAATACCTGTCCCAATCTTGCCTTCGTTTGATTTAACAATTCTATCTCTTTACCTAAACGATCTATGCGCATCTTAAGATCCACACTCTGCCTAAGATAAGGGTTCAGCTTGTCTATAGTATAAACGTCCAGGTATACTTCTTTTTTAATCCTTGATTTATCTCGCTCAACTTCACTCAACAACTGGCTGCAATTCTTTTGCTCTATTTCTTTCAAACTAATCTCTTCCTCTATTTTAAAAGCTTCTTTTGTTTTCCAGTCGATCTGATTGTTTACCGTTCTCAAATAGGTATCAGAACCATCGTCTTGTATTTGTTTTTCATTGACATAAGTAAATAAAGTATCGCCAGATTGGACGCTGTCACCTTCAGTACAACTTAATGTGTGAATCTGAATGTCATTGACCAGCTGCACATCCAGTGCCTGAAACAATACCTGCCCTTCAGCAGATACATAAAACACTTTCTTAAACCCATAGGAAACCAAAAAAAATAAGGATACCGCTAAAATGGTTAAGTAAATAATTTTATCCCAGTTCCACTCTTTCTTTTTGACCGGTCGTTCTTTTACAAAACGAAGGTCTGTTGGATTTCTTTTAAACTGATTACTTTTCATACGATTATTTTAATAGGTTCCATGTCTTCAAATCATGGATAGCAAATTCTGAGGTGCCGAGTATACTACTTAGCTGCTGAACAAACTGATTCATCGCCTTACGACTCGCAAAATCTTTAGTACGCAAGGCAACAATCGTTTTTGAACGATCAATAGATAACTCTTCTTCTGTTTTTCTTTTGATGAAATCAAGATCAGGGTTTTCATAAGCCATGAGGTACACTTTATCGGTATTAGAATATATTTTTACCAATTTGTTTTTTTCATAAAACACCGGAATAGAAACACTTAGTTTCAACCCCTTCATCTTTGTTTTCTGACGAACCACTTTTAACATGGCCACATACATGTCCTGGTATTTATTTCTATCTGTTTTCAATTCAGGTATCACGTGTGGCTCTATATCCAGGTGAATTCCTTTTATTCCCGGTATTTCCATCAGGTATTCTACTGCTTCTGCTAGTTTACCGGCTTCACTGGCATAAATGAATTTATTATTGGCAATCATCATGTGCAGTTCAATATTGTCTTTGATCAAAAGTGTGTTAAGGTCATACGCCTTCATTTTAAGTTCATTGTTTTGATCAATGGACAAAATGATACGTCGACAACCAGCGTTCTTAACTGCCTTCACTATCTCCTCATTGGTCAGGTCACCAAATGTACCAGACCATACATACATGCTTTTATCATAAAGAATATTTTTATCCAGTCCACTTTCAAAATTTACTTCCTGCGTAAATCCGGATAATTCTGCTTCCGGAACCAAGTACCTAAGCCTCAGCATCAACAGGTATAGCTCTTCTTTTGTAGTGATCAACTCGTACTTTACCTTATAAAATTCATTGAGTTCTTTTAATATCGTAACCGGACTATAGTCTTCATCGCTGACCGACAACTTTACCTGCTCTCTTCGTATTCTTTCTTTTATCACTTGTTTTCTGTAACAAGATTCCAGATAACGGCCATACGCCTCTTCATAGGACAATAAAATATTTTTCAATTCTATAGCACCCGTGGTAGAAGAAGCGGTATTCTTGAAATCCACTTCTTTCAATTTGAGTTCTCGCAAACTTCTGTTTTCTTTGACACGGAGAGGAAGAGGCACGCTGAACTGTATCCCTACCGATACAAAATCCCTGTTGCCGACTGCCAAGTTGCTGAC
Source organism: Cytophagaceae bacterium (assembly GCA_014376985.1). GTDB lineage: Bacteria > Bacteroidota > Bacteroidia > Cytophagales > Cytophagaceae > JACMQM01. The sequence continues at coordinate 9,364 of JACMQM010000233.1, forward strand.
CCCTTCGTAATCGTAATAATTATAACGCACATAAGGTTTCAGGCTTAAATCCCTTACCGCTTTGTACCTTGCGTTCAGGTATTCCTCCTGCAGCATTACCGTTAAACTATCTGTATTCTTTTTTCTTTCAGTGAAACGGAGTAACAGTTCTTTTTCATCGATTTTAAATACAGGGAGACGATCAATGGCACCTGTAACGGCGGGATCGAAGACCAAACTGTCGGTAGAAATCATATTATCGATAGCCGCTTGCTCCGCTAACAGCTCCAATATATCATCCCATAACAATAATTTTTTATAATAAAGTTTTTTTGAAATCTTCAAGTAATCGGCAGAAAACGATTGTCTGTTTTTCAATTCCAGGTGTTTCGCTTCCTCAAACCATTGGGAAAGCTGATGGTTCAAAAAAGCATATTCATTGGGTTGATCAGCTGTTGAAGCGAGTAAGGTATTGATCTGTTGCTGGTATAAAAATTCCCGCGCCCTGTATTTACTATCAATCCAGCCGTCTTTTAAAATGTTCCAATCTAAGCCCGTTTGAAACGCTCTTCTGTAAAAAAATCCCTGGTCCTGCAAACCATTTGTAAAGTTATCAATGTAGCCCAAATTGAAATTAAGGCCAACGTCTTTGGCTATTCTTCGGCGTTCTATTAATGCAATGGCAGAACTTGCGTCCTCCAACGAATCGGTATAAGTTGGCCCCTTCTGAAATGGGGATGCAACGACGTCGGAAGCAGTCGGAGAGGCATTGAGCGTAGCGATATGACGTTCAATCAAGACATTTACCTCTTTGTACAATTCTGTAAAAAAAGGTTCTTCTTCCGGCAAAGCATCTTGTGAAAAAGCAACTGAGCCAAAAAGAAAACAACAATATACCAGGGCTTGACAACCTGCTACACAAAAAAATCTCATTGAAATCAACATATCATGACAATTTTACAGAATAATTTTGGCCTTACGCCTGACTTATGCGGGGATATTTTAGCAGAAAATATTTATGTAAAGTTAAGTGCATTAGTTTACAGATACTAACTTGTTCGCATAATAAAAAACCATTTCGACGAATAAGCAGATACCATACTTGTTATATTTTTTGACATAAATCACAATAAATGAATTTACAGAATGAATTTTTCGATAAAAATTAAGACCTCTTAATAAATTGTAAATTTCTCCATTTGAAATCCAACTCTTATAAAGACTTAGTATTTGAAATAATTCCAACCCAATAAAAAAACTATTCAATAAAGTCCTACTTTTACCCCTTTAAAAAACAAACTCATGACATACGAAATAGCCGCTAGAATAAAAAACAAACAAGCCACTGTTGCTTTAATAGGATTAGGATACGTAGGATTGCCCATTGCCCTTGCTTTTGCCAAAAAAATTAAAGTCATCGGATTTGACATTCATGTCAAAAGAGTTGAGATGATGAAAGGACACGTGGACCCAAGCGGTGAGCTGGATGCCAGTGAATTTGAAAATTCTGACATTATTTTTACAGCCCAAATCGATGATTTAAAAAAAGCGAATTTTTTTATCGTAGCTGTCCCTACTCCTATTGACCAATTTAACCAGCCCGATCTTAAACCGCTGCTGGCGGCTTCGTCAACTGTAGGCAAAGCATTAAAGAAAGGAGATTATGTGGTGTTTGAATCTACGGTTTATCCGGGTTGTACAGAAGAAGACTGCATTCCCGTACTTGAGAAAGAATCAGGGTTAAAGTTTCCGATCGACTTCAAAGTAGGTTATTCACCAGAGAGAATTAATCCCGGCGACAAAGAACATACATTATCTAAAATAATAAAAGTAGTTTCCGGATGCGATGCGCATTCCGCAGAAGAAATTGCCCAGGTGTATGAAATTGTGGTAGATGCAGGTGTATACAAAGCCTCCTGCATCAAGGTAGCGGAAGCGGCAAAAATAATTGAAAACACGCAGCGAGACCTAAATATCGCTTTGATGAATGAGCTTTCCATGATTTGCGATAAATTGAATATCAATACCTACGAAGTACTGGAAGCCGCCGGAACGAAATGGAACTTTCTGAAATTCAGTCCTGGCTTGGTAGGTGGACATTGCATCGGTGTGGATCCTTATTATTTAACTTACAAAGCAAAAAAATTAGGCCATAATCCGGATGTAATTCTGAGTGGTCGCCACATCAATGACAACATGGGCGCTTACATTGCTAAAAAGACAGTGCAATTGCTTATTCAGAATGATAAAGTCATTTCTAAGGCCAGAGTATTATTGATGGGTGCTACTTTTAAGGAAAATGTAGAGGACATTAGGAACTCCAAAATCGTAGATGTGATTAATGAATTAAAATCTTATCATCTCACTGTAGATATTGTAGATCCTTACGCTTCCTCTGAGGAGTTCAAGCATGAATACGGTTATGACCTCGCCTCCGCTATCGGAACAGGGTATGATGCCGTGATCTTAGGCGTCATGCACAAAGAATACGTAATGTTGGAGCCGTCCTACTTCAATTCTATATCGGGTAAAGATGCTGTATTCATCGACATCAAAGGCTTGTTTAGAAACAGGATACAAAATATGACTTACTGGAGTTTATAATCCAACAGAAACCATAAAACGTCACCTAGCCTGCTTACAACGCTAGGCGGCGTTTTTTTAGAATAAAGCGGACAACTGCATCCGGCCAATGTGTATCGTCTTCGACGTATCAGATTTTCTTCCTTCATAGGAAAAAGAAAACTGCAATCCATTCATTAGTTTCTCTTGCCAGGTCACGTTCCATGTGAAATTGTTTCCAGGCAATAACGCTTCCAACATTTCATAACCCAAAGGCGCCCCTAAGGCTGTACCATTAAAATCAGCATTGATACGAATGTATTTTATCGTGCTTGTAATGTTACGTTGTGATAATTTGTTGACTTTCAATTCCACTCCACCTTCGTATAATTCAACCTTTTCACCATTCCCGCCAGCAAAAACGTTGTTCTTAAAAGTCCCTCCCCCTAAAAGAGAAATCCGCAAGGTGTTTTTAGGTTGAAAGGAAATCTCCGGTTTCAACTGCATGTAGTGAATCTCATAATTACGGGTCACAAGGAAATCAGAAAAGGTAGACTTCAAACCATCGGTACCAGTCAATCGGATCGAAGAATAAGAAGACACATTGTAACGTGCCGCCAGGTTCCATTCGCGCTGGTCTTTCTTTTCAAAACCCTGGTTCAGGAATACTTTTGAATTGTTGAGCAACACAGATCCTTCTACACCATATAAGGGATTGGATCTGTTATAGAAAAAGGTACTGCGAATGATTTGCTGAAGCGATAATAAGTCTGCTTCGTCAATGCTTTGATTGAAAGGTAAAAAACGGCTGGCAAAATCTTCGGATGTTAATTTTTTATTAACAGTCCACAAAGAAAGATTGGATAAACGGGAGGAAATTTTCTTCACCCAGTTCTTACTGTCTCTCCATGTTCTCGGCGCTGTAATGTCTAAGCGATGGTTATAGGTATTCGAATAGGCTTTGATGTATTGATCGGTGGGTAGAAATATTTTGATGTACTCTGTGGGGGCATTGAGTTTCTTTTCTACAAATTCATTCAAATCCTGTATCTTATCTCCGTTGTCATCGTTCCAAACATAGTTACCCAAACCACTGGCCACAGCCTGAAAGACGTATTGCTTCTTCAATTCCCTTCCTGTACTGGTCGTGATGGTAATCTCTGAACGGATGTGACGCTTAAACATAGACGTGTTCCAATCCAAACGACCGGTTATATTCTCCTCGTTAGGCAATGGAGTCGGCCCGACACTGTTGTTCAGGTTTCGGTAGGTAAACAAAGTATTGACTTCGTGATTTTTCTTAATCGTTCCACCTGCCCCTGCCTGCAGCGTTTGTGCAATGGAGTTGGTGGCAAATTCAGATTGGTAAACTTCATTATCTGTTCGGTATGCATAGTCAGCGAAAAACTTCACCTTCAGTGTATCGTTAGATTTGATATAACCTCTGATCTCCTCGTAATTCATCAAGGAAGAGGCGATACGTCCCAAAGAATCTTTGACGGCATTGTATTCCTTAGAGTATTCAAAGCCAGGGATGATATAACGTGTTCTGTAAAATTGATTCACTAATACCCGGTGCCAGTCGGACTTTGATACCTCTCTGTTGTTCTTCGATAAAAAACCACTGGATACCAATTGGTAATTTCCAATGCTTTTATTGAACGACACATCCTGCTGGAATCCGTTGACGTCTGTTCCTTTTTCTCTTTTGGTTATTTTATAAATGAGTTTATTCTGTTCGTTCTTATACAAACCAGTACTCGCATCCACCATGTAGTTGTCTGCTTTTACATTAATATTCTCACTCCAGTTTCTTTCAAAATCAGGACTACGAAAACGATCGACAGGCGCAAAACGATCCTGATTGTATTCTACATTGGTACTCAAGACCCAATTGTAATCGTGAATAACGGGTCGTCCTGAATTTTCATAACCAATTTTAGAAGCCCAACCGTCTGTTGTATTATTATCTATTTTAGAGTACAGATTCACATCATTTTTACTGAAAGCAATTTCCGCAATAATTTTATCCCTGGGAGTAATGTTTACTCCTCCTCCTACGACAGCCATACGTTTGAGCTTGGGCGTGGGTACCAATACAATGGGTTCGTAATCACCATTGGGCAAACCGACATAATCATAGATCCTTCCATTGACAGCCGATGTAGAGAGTTTATAACGTCCTGTACCGGCAAGAACCTGTGAAAACCGCACTTCAAAAAAAGCACTGTCAGCACTTGTGGAATAAATATAATGTACTTCAGGAGTCAGTATTTTTTTATACAGAACCGTATTGGCTGAATAGCCAACCGAATCTACTCCCGATATAAAAGCTTTTGTTAAAGTATCTCCTATCGTGGCGAGGTAACGTTTATCTTCTTCGGATAAGGACAATGCCAAGGGATTGTTAGGATTGTCTTTCTCTGAAAAATAATCGAAGTAGAACCAGCCTTGTTTGTATTCCTGTATATGCGCGGCCTGCAAGGTGGTTCTGGAATAATTACGATCAGAAAATTCAAAGTCAACCCGCATCCTTGAATATTTACTGATTACCACGCGCGGTGTAAACACAATTTCCGCCTGGTTATAATCGATCACATAATCGTAATCAAATCCTCTTTTTAACAACGTACCATTCAGGTATACGGCTTCAGAGTTGGCCAAAATAATGATGAAGCGTTCGTTATTTGGTCCTCTCAAACGATAAGGTCCTTGCACTCCTTCAATGAGGGGATCCTGTTGTCCCGGACCGAATTGCATCGAGTTAAACTTCCCTTTGGATACCGCCGCACCGACACTGCTGTAGGTCTTGGCCTTCTTGGTAGTGTCGTTTCTGTTGTCGTATTCGAGCCAGCCTCCTTGTACGTTGCGGTAATACTTTAAGAAATAACTTTTCTTACTTTGCAATAAGATATCTCCCGCTGTCAAGCGTAACTTTTTCCCTCGCAGTTGCACGAATACTTTATCAAATTGCTGCAGCTGCTGTGTATTGCCTTCCGGTTGGAAAGGAATGTTCTGATCGGAAATACTAGCGATGATGCTTACTTCATCTGTCAGCTTCCCTTCCATTTGCAAGTTCAATACAGAATTCACAAATACACTTTGATTGTTTCCTACAGAGATACCGCGTGAAATGGTCCCTGTTTTATTGATACCCGGAGAAGAAAACAATTCTTCTTTACGTCCTTGAAACTGTCTATTGAAATACGGATCATCCCTATAGTAACCCAATGTATCGTATTGTTTCAGGCTTCGCTTATAGTGACGGGCAGATAAATCGGAGGATAATACTCGGTAACAAACCAGCACGGAATCTGCAGAAGAACTCCCTGCCCATGACGCTTTGCCTGTATTGGGATCATAAGTCAGACGAAGAGAATCTCCGCCGCCAGTAACGCTGATGGAAGAAGGAAGAACTGTACTGCTGTCTAATAGCAGATCGGTTGCGCCTTTTACCTTGACCCATTTGCAACGCACATTATTGATCTGCGCGTGCAGTGCCAGAGGAAGTACAAAAAAAAGAAATACAGCGAGCAGTCGCGCAATCATTCCAATTAGAGAGGTAAGTGTATATAAAACGTGGTACCCTGATCTTGCATTGTCTCAAACCAGATTTTACCGCCCATATATTCCACGCCTCGTTTAGCCAATGCCAGACCAATACCTGAACCGGCGAATTTTGTGCTAAAATTGGGCTGAAAG
>JACMQM010000234.1 GCA_014376985.1 Cytophagaceae bacterium
CGGTTGAGCAAGGAAGGTAGATCTTAAGAGACAAAAATAACTCCCTTTTCTTTTGAATTGAAACGAATAATCTATAATTTTGTAGAAAATTGGTACAGTCGGAAAGAGGGGGCATCGGCCCCCTCTTTTTGGTTCACAGAGTGTTGAAATGAAGGATTTAAAGAGTGTTATTTCGAAAATTGCCTTAGAAAAGGCGAAAGAGCAAGAAGTTTTCCTTGTAGAATTAACACTAACCAGTTCTGGCCGGGTTAAAATTCTGGCATTAATTGACTCTGAGAATGGAGTAACCATTGACCAGTGTACTAAATTTAGCCGCTCCGTCACACAAGAAACCGATCTTATTCCTGAATTGGATGAAGGATATGTGATCGAGGTGTCTTCTCCCGGGACAGACAGACCATTGGAATTCCCCTTTCAATACAAAAAAAACATTGGAAGAAAGATCAGGGTTACCTTGGATGGCGATGAAGAGAAAGAGGGTGAGCTATTGACGGCTACAGAAGAAGGATTTAGTGTTAAACTGCCTGGATTAAAGAAGAAAGAATTTGTCAATCAAGAATACCAATACAACGAAGTTAAAAAAGCAAAAATCATCGTTTCATTTAAATAATTATGGACGTTACTAACCTGATCGAATCGTTTGCAGAATTTGCAAAACTAAAGAACATTGATCGCCCTACTATGATGCGTATCCTGGAAGATGTATTTCGCACCATGATCCGTAAAAAGTTTACATCAGATGAAAATTTTGATGTAATCATTAACGTCGACAAAGGAGACTTAGAAATCTGGAGAAAGAGAGAAGTTGTTTCGGATGATTTCGCAGAGGATAGTTTTGATTACGATGAGAACAAACACATTTCATTGACTGACGCTCAAAAAATCGAAGAAGATTTTGAAGAGGGAGAAGAAGTAGCGGATGAATTGAAGTTGGAAGACTTTGGTCGTAGAATGGTAATGACTGCTCGTCAAACACTGATTCAAAAGGTTAAAGACTTAGAGAAAGATTATTTGTTCCAAAAATATAAAGACCTTGCTGGTGAAATCATCACCGGAGAAGTATATCAGATTTTAGGAAAAGAACTTTTATTGATCGATGCTGACGGAAATGAATTGGTATTGCCCAAGGGCGAGCAAATTCCGAAAGACAGATTCCGAAAGGGTGATAACGTTAGAGCAATCGTTCACAGAGTGGAAATGCACAACGGCAATCCTAAAATTGTCTTGTCCAGAACTTCGCCTAAGTTCTTGGAGCGTTTATTTGAGATTGAAGTTCCTGAAGTATATGATGGCTTAATAGCTATTCGTAATATCGTCAGAGAGCCAGGTGAACGTGCGAAAGTAGCAGTAGAATCATTCGATGACAGAGTAGATCCTGTAGGTGCATGTGTGGGTATGAAAGGATCACGTATCCATAGTATCGTACGAGAATTGGAAAACGAAAACATAGACGTAATCAATTACACAGACAACCTTGAATTGTATATCTCACGTGCGTTGAGCCCGGCGAAGATTGGCAATATTAAAGTGGATGTAGAGAAATCAAGAGTTTCTGTTTTCTTAAAACCAGATCAGGTATCTCTTGCAATTGGTAAGGGCGGACAAAACATCAAACTTGCCAGCAAATTGGTAGGTATGGAAATCGATGTGTTTAGAGAATTGATTGACAACGAAGACGACGAAGATGTTGGCTTGGTAGAATTCAGCGATGAAATTGAAAGTTGGGTAATTGACGAGTTGAAAAGAATCGGTTTAGATACCGCAAAGAGTGTCTTGGCTTTGTCTAAAGAAGATTTAGTAAGAAGAACAGAGTTAGAAGAAGAAACTGTTGAAGATGTATTGAGCATTCTTCGTCAGGAATTTGAATAAGCGTTGGGGTAATTCTTGACGCCGTAGCATACAAAACAGTAATAAAAATCTACAGAATGGCAGAAGATAAAATGATGCGGTTAAGCCTGGTGCAAAAGAAACTCAACGTGGGTATTTCCACGATTACTGAGTTTTTGGCGACAAAAGGCTTTGAGGTGGAGAGCAATAACCCAAATGCCAAAATTACCCAGGATGCATTCTCTCTGCTGTTGAAAGAATTTGAGTCTTCTGCACAGGAAAAGAAAGAAGCATCAAACTTAAGCATTGGTAAAAAGCATGCGGAGCAGCATGTCATCATTGATGAAAAACCAATTGCAAAGAAAGACGAAGATGAGGCGGAAATCTTAATCAAGAATAATTTCATTCCTGAAAAAGAAGTACCAGTTGTTGTTGCTGTTAAAGAAGAAGTTCCTGTTATAGAAACTCCTAAAGAGAACAAAGAAGAAGATACAGTTGGCAAAGTAAAACTACAAGGTGTTACGATCCTCGGTAAAATCGATTTGTCCGCTACGAAAAAACCTTCAGTTAAAATTAAGAAAGAAGAAGTTCCTGCAAAGGAAGAAATACCTATTATACCTATTGTTAAAGTTGTAGAGCAAGAAAAAACTCCTGTAGTAGAAGTCGTAGCTCAGACGGAAGAAGTAGTTGCTCCTAAAGTAGAGAAAAAGGAAAAACTGGTTGAAAAAATAGAAGTTCCAGCAAAACCTGTTGTTGTAGCGGAAGTTGTTGTAGAAGAGCCAGAAGAAGTAATAGAAGCAAAGGCAGATGCCTTGAAAGGATTGACTGTATTGGGTAAAATCAGTTTGCCGGATGCAAAATCGAAAGGTAAAAAACCTACGCCGGTAGCTTCTTCAGATGATGCGAATGCAAAGAACAAAGCAAAAAAGAAACGTAAACGTATTCAAACCCCTGGCGGACAAACTGCCGGTACGTCTCAGCAACCGCCCCAACCGGGTGCACGTCCTCCTCACATAGCAGGTCAGCCTAAACCTCCGGGTGCAGCTGGTCGAGGCCAAGGTGCAGGAAATCAAGGAAGACCTGGTTCCAGTATGGGAAGACCGGGCGATCCGAAGCAACCGCTTACTGAGAAAGATATTCAAGATAAGATCAAGGCTACCATGGCTAAGCTTTCAGGTTCGAAAGCCAGTCCGGTAAGCCGTTCTAAATACCGTAAGGAAAAAAGAAATGCCGCTTCTGATGCCAACGACGACAGGTTGTTGCAGGAACAGGAAGATGCAAAAACATTGAAAGTAACAGAATTTATCTCTGCAAACGATTTATCATCGTTAATGGATGTTTCTGTTACACAGATTATCTCGACATGTATGAGTTTGGGAATGTTTGTTTCCATCAATCAACGTCTGGATGCGGAAGCCATTACGATTATAGCGGATGAATTTGGTTATGGAGTGCAATTCCTGACAGCAGGTGATGAAAGTATAGAGGAAGAAGCAGAAGCGGAAGATCCTGAAACTTTACAACCGCGTGCGCCGATTGTAACGATCATGGGTCACGTCGATCACGGTAAGACATCCTTACTTGATTACATTAGAAAATCAAAAGTTGTACAAGGCGAAGCCGGAGGTATTACTCAGCACATTGGTGCTTACGATGTAATGACTGATTCAGGCAAACGTATTACCTTCCTCGATACTCCAGGTCACGAAGCGTTTACAGCGATGCGTGCAAGGGGTGCGAAAATCACGGACGTTGTTATCATTGTGGTAGCGGCCGACGATAATGTGATGCCTCAAACGAAAGAAGCCATCAACCATGCGAAAATAGCGGGTGTGCCGATCGTTATTGCAATCAATAAAATTGATAAGCCTGCAGCTAATCCAGATAGAATTAAGGAAGAGCTTTCGAAAGAAAATGTCTTGGTGGAAGACTGGGGTGGTAAATACCAGGTAGAATTGATTTCTGCAAAAACTGGTAAAGGTATTCCTGAACTGCTGGAAAAAGTATTGTTAGAAGCGGAGATTCTTGAGTTGAAGGCCAATCCGAATAAAAATGCGGTGGGTACCATCATCGAAGCTTCTTTGGATAAAGGTAGAGGTTATGTGACTACATTAATGGTTCAATCAGGAACTCTTAAAGTAGGGGATGTATTGCTAGCCGGTCCATACTTTGGTAAAGTAAGAGCAATGCTTGATCACAGAGGACAACGTGTGCAGAAAGCAACACCATCTACGCCAGTTCAGGTATTAGGCTTACCAGGTGCTCCACAAGCAGGAGAGAAATGTCAGGTAATGGATACAGAACGTGAAGCGCGTGAGATTGCTACTAAACGTGAGCAGTTGGTGCGTGAACAAACGATTCGTACGAAGAAACACATTACATTGGATGAAATTGGTCGTCGTTTGGCAATCGGTAATTTCAAAGAGTTGAACGTTATTGTAAAAGGAGATTTCGACGGTTCGGTCGAAGCGTTGTCCGATTCATTGCTTAAACTTTCTACGGAAGAAATTCAGGTACGTATTATACACAAAGGTGTCGGTCAGATTTCTGAATCAGATGTCTTGTTAGCATCGGCTTCTGATGCCATTGTTATTGCCTTCCAGGTGCGTCCTTCAGTAGGTGCAAGAAAGTTAGCAGAACAAGAGCAAATCGAGATCAGAATGTACTCTATCATCTACAACGCGATCAACGACGTGAAAGATGCCATGGAAGGTATGTTGGAACCGAAAGTGGAAGAAGTTATTTTGGGTAATATCGAAGTACGTGATGTGTTTAAGATTACAAAAGTAGGTACTGTTGCCGGTTGTTATGTGACAGACGGTCATGTGAAACGTAGCAGTTCTGTTCGTTTGATTCGCGATGGTATTGTAGTTCATACGGGTGCAATCGATGCTTTGAAACGTTTCAAAGACGATGTGTCTGAGGTGAAATCAGGATACGAATGTGGATTGAGTCTTAAGAAATTCAATGACATTGAGGTGGGTGATACCATTGAAGCTTACGAAACCAAAGAAGTAAAACGTTCGCTATAAATTTTACAAATGGCATAGATCATAAAGCCATCATGCACTTTTAGTGTGTGATGGCTTTTTTTATCAGGCCAATAATATTCATGAATCATATTACTTAAGTTGGTATCAAATTTGGAAAAAGTATTCTCGGATTTTAGAAATGCCGCATAGCCGACAAATCAAACGCATATTTTTTTAACTCCTCGCTTAAAAAAATTTTATATCAGGAACAAGCGTTACATTTTAATCAAAGTTGGCGATGTTTTTTCCGGCTGGTGAAATAAACATGGTGATTTTAACTTGAATTCAGTGGGATCTTTCCGGATTGATTTTTGAACGAGAACACTCATTCCACTTAAAAAAAACAGTTATGAAAAAATCAGTTAAAATTTTAGCAGCAGTAATCGCTTTTGTATTTGCATCATTTGCAACACAGGCTCAGGACATGAAAGATCATGTCATGATGAAAAACGGAAAGATGATGATGATGAAAGGCGGTAAAGAAACAATGATGACTTCCGACATGAAAATGAAGGATGGTAACATGATAATGAAGGACGGCACCGTTAAAATGAAAAACGGCAAGACTATGAAAATGATGGAAGGCGAAAGCATGGACATGGAAGGTCACATGTACGACAAAGACATGAAGATGAAAAAAAGCATGAAATAATTGTGGGTAAAGAGCATAAAAAAAGGGACAACTTAGTTGTCCCTTTTTTTATGCCTAAAGTACTAATTATTGCTGAACCTCATTAGGCTTAAGTTCCCACATGTCTCCATAGCGGCTGCTCCCGTTTTTACCTGTTAGTACAAAACCTCTGTTACCAATGGTTAAGCCCACAGCTCCCGTTCTGGAAACTCCTTCAAAGTCTCCTTTTTGTGCCCAAGAACCAACTCCATTTACATCTGAAGCAGTTGGAGGTGTAAATTCCCAGGTGTTTTTCAGTACAGAAGTGTAAGTTCCGGTAGATATATAACCTTTGCCGTTGATGCTGAATGATGCAGCGCCATATCGTTTCAAATCGTATCCGTTTTCAAGCCTTTGCATGGCTTTCCAAAGACCTGTAATAGGATTATATTGATAGAAATCTTTTTGGTAAACACCTTGGTAACTTCCTGTACCCACATAAGCATTGCCATCTGCTATAAACGCGATGGCGCCATTTCTCTTTTCTCCCGGATAACTTGTAATAGCTGACCATTCGTTTGAAGATGGATCATATTTAAAAAAATCATTTTTTGCTGATACATCATAACCAGTGCCTACGTAGCCAAAGTTCCCAATAGCAAAAGCTACTGCCCCGTATCTCTTATCTGGCGCAAAACCTAATGCAGGAACAGGTGTTCC
>JACMQM010000235.1 GCA_014376985.1 Cytophagaceae bacterium
GTGGAGCCGCAGAGATTCGAACTCTGGTCCAGAGAAGGTAACTGACGGATCTTCTACATGCTTAGCCGAATGTTGATTGTCGGAAATGATCCGGTCACCGGCATCCAAATCATTTCTTATTCACTTGATTTCGCAAAGGCATCGTGACGCTACCTGAACTAGTCTTACTTAACGTCACTCCTAACCTTCTCCCGTAAGACGAGGGAAAAGAGGAATGTTAGCCGGGCAGCTCTAAGCTGGCCCTTTCGCCTTTTCTTCTAACGTGGTTAGAATTAAGCAGCTAAGGCGTAGTTTTCTTCGCCAACTGAATTGTGGAACTATCTTTTGAGGCTCTCATCCCATGAGCCTGCATGCTTACATACGCAATCGCTCAACCTGTCAATACCGGTCGGCCCCAATGCAGTAGAGAGTTTTGAGTATGGAGTATGGAAAGATTGCCTCTCTATACTCATGCTCGCACTCTATACTTAAGCGGTCTCGTCTAAACCGCATGCAATAATACAATTTTTATACCTAATTATTAAGAGATGGGAGATGAGAAATGAGAAATGAAAACATAAACCCCTCATCTTCTCTTATTTCCCATCTCTTATTTCTCATTTCCATTCATTTCTCATCTCCCATTTCTCATTTCTCCTAAAATATCCACAGAACTTGTGGCTGCAACGCTCTTTTCGTATCTTGCATCAATGGAAAATTTCATCGTTTCGGCACGTAAGTACAGACCGGCTACCTTTGATTCGGTAGTGGGGCAGTCTCACATTACCACTACGCTGAAAAATGCCATTAAAAACAATCACCTGGCGCAGGCCTTTTTATTCTGTGGACCGAGAGGGGTAGGTAAAACTACCAATGCCCGTATCTTGGCAAAAACCATCAACTGCACCAACCTTACTGCTGACACGGAAGCCTGCGACAAATGCGATTCCTGCAAAAGTTTCAACAACAACGCTTCCTTCAATGTATTCGAACTGGATGCCGCCTCTAATAACTCTGTCGATGATATCCGTAACCTGGTAGAACAAGTTCGCTATCCTCCGCAAGCCGGTCAGTTCAAAGTATACATCATAGATGAGGTCCACATGCTGTCGACCGCGGCTTTCAACGCGTTTCTGAAAACGCTGGAAGAACCGCCGAAGTATGCGATCTTCATTTTGGCGACTACTGAAAAACACAAGATCATTCCTACGATCCTTTCGCGTTGCCAGATCTACGATTTCAACCGTATTCAAGTCAAAGACATTGCCGATCACCTCGAACAAATTGCGGGTAAAGAAGGCATCAAAGCGGAAAGAGAAGCGCTACACCTGATCGCTCAAAAGGCTGATGGTGCGCTGCGTGACGCTTTGTCGATCTTCGATTTGATCGTGACGTTTTCGTCTGATAATTCCATTACTTATAAATCAACAATTGAGAATCTTCACATTCTTGATTACGAATATTATTTCAAAATCATCGATCAATTCAAAACGGGCAAACACAGCGAGATTTTGATTTTGTTTGATGAGATCCTGCGTAAAGGTTTTGACGGTCACCAATTCTTGATTGGTCTGGGCGAACATTTACGTAACCTGATGGTCTGCAAAGACCCGTCCACGGTGAAGTTGCTGGAAGTGTCCGGTGAAATTGCGAAACGTTATCTGGAACAAGCACAATCGGCAGAAGAAGGATTTTTATTGTCGGCACTGAATGTGGTCAATCAATGCGACCTGCATTTCAAAGCCAGCAAAAACCAACGCCTGCACATTGAATTGTGTTTGATGAAGCTATGTCACCTGAAGGACGTATTGTCCATCGCGGCTGATCCTTCAAAAAAAAAAGTAACGGCGTAAGTTCAACGCCTACTGAAACTACATCCAGTCCTGCAACAAACAACACCGCGATAACAATACCTGTTGCTCAAACACCCGCTGTTACTCCAACTCCAACTGTTGCAGAGGTTCCTGTTACGCCTAAAGTAAAAGTCGAACAAGTCGTTCCTTCTGCTTTATCCACTCCCAAGATTTCGCTGAAGAACATTACCATTCCCAAACAGGAAGAAAAAGCGAAAGAGGAAGTTCCGGATAATATTATTGTCAACGCTGAAACCTGTCAAAAAATCTGGGAGGAGTTCACGGCACAGCTGAAACAAAAGGGTAATACCAACGCTTACATGGTCTTCACCAATACCCAACCGCAAAAAGTGGAAGAGGGCTGGTTGTATGTAGGCTTCACCAATCCTTTACAGGAATCTATTTTACTGGAACTAAAATGGGAGCTACAGGAATTTTTCTCTAAAAAACTTAACGGTCAAAAGATTGGTATCAAAACTGTATCGATCGAAGAAGATAAAACAAATGCCAAGAAAGTTTTATACACAGACGAAGACAAACTGCGTTATCTTTCCGAGAAACATCCGCTCGTCGACGAGTTGAAGAAGCGGATGGGACTGGACCCCAATATTTAATTCGATGTTCGTTACAATCGTAGAGACACAATGCATTCTGTCTCTACCGTTCGCATGAAACACCTAGCAACTAAATAACAAACTCTGCCTGCTATGACAACTTTTTCAAACAACCTGTCAAAACTATTCCTGCTCTTCTTGCTTCTTTCTTCACCGCTCTTTGCTCAGAAGAAAGATTTCAACATGCCTTTTGAGAGCGCTCCCAACGATCCGATGAACACCAGGATTTATACGTTGGAGAATGGATTGAAAATTTATCTTTCTTCCTACAAACAAGCACCGCGTATACAAACTTATATCGCTGTCAATACTGGAAGTAAAAACGATCCGTCTACGGCCACAGGATTGGCGCATTACCTGGAGCACATCATGTTCAAGGGTACGACGAAATTCGGTACCATGAATTGGGAACAGGAAAAAATCTACCTAGACCGTATTGAAGTGTTGTTTGAAGAACACCGTGTCACAACGGATTTAGAAAAACGCAAAGTGATCTATCATCAGATTGACAGTTTATCTCTTATCGCTGCCACCTATGCGATTGCCAATGAGTTTGACAAAATGCTGAGTCAAATCGGTGCGACAGGAACCAACGCTTATACCGCCAACGATCAAACCGTTTACGTGAACGATATTCCTTCCAATCAACTCGAACGCTGGGCCAAGATTGAAGCGGAGCGCATGAGCACCGTGGTACCGCGTTTGTTTCATACTGAACTGGAAGCGGTATACGAAGAAAAAAACAGAGGATTGGATAACGACAACTGGAAAACATGGGAAGCTTTGTATGCGGGTTTATTTCCTAATCATCCTTACGGCACACAAACTACCATCGGAACAGAAGAACATTTGAAAAGTCCTTCGATCACGGAAATTAAAAAATATTTCGACACGTATTACAAACCCAACAACATTGCCATTTGCATGAGCGGTGATTTGAATTACGATTCAACCGTCTTGATTTTACAGAAATATTTTGGCAATTGGAAGAGAGGAGAAATTCCTGCGACTACTAAAAAAGCAGATCCTATTAACGGACCTGTTGTTAAAGAAGTGGTAGGCCCTACTGCTGAATCCATGGTGATGGGATACCGCATCGAGGAGAGTTTGCAAAAAGATCCTACACTGCAGGCGCGTTTGAAATTATTGTCTGCCATTCTATACAACGGACAAGCAGGATTGATTGACTTGAAACTAAACCAGGAACAAAAACTGCAAGGGGGGTACGCGTATTACTACGACATGCATGATTACAGCTTCTTTATACTCGGCGCAAAACCGGTTAACGGGTCCACTACCCTAGCCTGTCAGGAATTATTATTAAGTACCATCGAAGATTTAAAGATGGGACGATTTGATCCCACATTGGTAGAGGCTGTCATTGTTGACTATAAGAAAACATTAACCATCGAATTGGAATCTAATAAAAGCAGAGCCGATAAAATGGTGGATGCTTTTGGATTGGAATTACCGTGGAATAGTTTGGTGGCACAATTTCCTTACATGGAAAAAACAACCGCTAAAGACATCGTCATCTGGGCCAACCGCTATTTCGTCAAGAGAAATTTAGTCACGGTATTCAAAAAGCAAGGTGTAGACTCTACCATCCAAAAGATCCCTAAACCGGTCATCTCTGAAGTCAGCGTAAACCGTGATTCTGTTTCTGCTTTCTACAAAGCAGTATTTGAGATTCCGGCTAAACCCATCAAGCCGGTATTCCTGGATTTCAAAAAAGAATTGACCGTCATTGACAGCGCAGGAAAAATGCCCGTCATTTATAAAAATAACAAAGAGAACAACCTCTTCAATCTCTACTATTCATGGGACCTGACGAAGGAACACGATAACCGTTATAACTTACTGACACTGTACCTTCCCTTCTTAGGTTCTGCTACAAAAGATGTAAAAGCCTTGAGTAATGCCTTTTACCGCATCGGTTGCGATTATAAATTTTATTCGACTGCAGATAATATTTTTGTTACCGTATCTGGTTTGAATGAGAACATGGAAAAAGCCATGGCCTTGATGGAAGAGTTGCTGGCTAAA
>JACMQM010000236.1 GCA_014376985.1 Cytophagaceae bacterium
AGTTCCGTTAGAGTTGATGATGTTAGGCTGACTCGCTCCAGTACCTCCAATTAAAATTTGTCCACCCTGCTGAACAACAATGCCGTGATTCGTTACAAATCCACCTCCGGCATTTAAATTATTTGAAACGTTATTGTTTTGTATTGTACCGAGTGAACTTTGAAACGTAATAATACCACCACAAGCCTCTGCTACTGCTGATGTTCTTAGGCCTTTGTTATTTTGAATATTATTATTGGTAATTATAAAATTTGTACTGGAACTAATTTCTATACCATTTGAAACATTACCAATATTTTGTCCGCCTGGACCTATACCTACATAGTTATTATCAATTGTGAAATAACTAGAGCTGTAAGTTGCAATACCGTTACTAGGTGTAGCCGCAAATTGACCATTGTCACCCACAACATTATTTTGCACTAAAACATTGGCTGCATTGCTGCCGCCCATAGTACCACACATAAAGAAATAGATGCCTGGGAACTTATTGCCTGCCAAATTAAAACTTCTATCAACTCCAGTGTAATTATTCGTAACAGATACTGAATTAATTGCGGTCCCTGCGCTACCATTGAAAATAATTCCAGAATTAGTAGCGGCATTAGTAGCTGAATTCACAAAACCACTATTACATACTGTATTATTATTGATTGATAATGCTGTAATATTAAATGAAGTACCCGATGCTCGGATACCAGAATCACCATTGCCGTATATAGTAGTAGCATGAATCCCTGTACCGGGCAATCCAACTATATTGTTATTAATCGTTAATCCATTTACTGTCCCTTCCATGGAAATCCCACTTTGTTTGTTGTTTGAAATCACATTACCAGTCATGAAACTAGCTCCCGTAACGCTGCCCGAAGTATATATGCCAAAACCTGCATTTCCATAACCAGCAACTCCGTTGCTTAATGTGCCACCTTTATTTACACCGATATAGTTATAATTAATGTTCAATACATTTGAAGCCCCATTAACAGCAATAGCTCCAAAAAGGCCCACACCTGCAGAGCCTAAAACAACATTACTATCTATTCTGTTATTACTACCTTGCACAACAATAGTTGAACCTGTTACAGAATTTATCAGTGTATTACCATTGATACCTGTATTGAAATAATTACCATTTATAGTATTTCCGTTACCACTTATCGTCATGCAATTTGTGACACCAGAAGAGGAAATGATATTTCTTCCACAAGCAGAAGAAGAATAACCAATTGTCGCAGTCCCCCCTGTAAGATTGATAGCCGCACTTCCAGGAGTAGAACCCGATGATGCAGTACCCGTATTATTCAATCCAATCCAGCAACCAAACAATTTAAAACCAGCTCCAGAAGCATTCATGGCGATGCCTGTGATTGCCATTCCTTTTATGGTAATATTATTACCTGAATAAGCCACGGGAGCGTAACCAGGTCCGTTCCAAAAGAATGTAGGTACACCACAGGCCCATCCTGGTGCCTGTGTTCCATCAATCGTAACATTACTATTGGTTATGGAATAAGGAACATATTCAGGTTCGTTGAATGTACCAGCTACCATAATTCTAATGACATGGGTACCTGCTCCCGCTCCATTAACCTGAGCAACTGCCCAGGCAAACGAGTTGACTACAGGAGTGGAATAATTCTTAACACTTAAATTAGTGACATCAACTGTTAAGGCATCTGCCTCAAAAACAGTAAAAAACAATGCTACAACAAGCAAGAGTGCCTTTTTCATACGGAGTCTTTTAATTGGCTGGTTAGTTTATAACCTTTATACTCTTAAAGAGCATATTGGTAACTATTATTTATCATATTTATACCATCAAAAATAACATTTAAAGGTTAAAATAAAAGCCCTTACAAAAGAAAGGCTAATAATAATTTAATATTTAAATCTTAATGAGATTCTAAAAAAGTAAACAATTCATTAATAGCGGCTTACTTAATTATACGCTTTAATAACAATTGTAAATCATGTAATAATATCATTCCTATTGAAATGTATAGCTTAAGAATCAGTACTAACAATTAGGTAAACAATAGACTTGATTATCCTCTATAAGGCACAAAAAAATGTCTCGCTATTAGCGAGACATTTTGCAATTTCTATCTTCGAAAAGATTACTTCACCTTATCAATTACTGCTTTGAACGCTTTGGGGTCGTTCAAGGCCAAATCAGCAAGCACCTTACGGTTCAATGAAATTCCTGATTTGCTTAGTTTACCGATAAATTGAGAGTAAGACAATCCTTCTTGACGAGAAGCAGCATTGATACGCTGAATCCATAAAGAGCGGAATTCTCTTTTCTTTTGTTTACGATCTCTATAAGCATAACATAGACCTTTTTCTACAGCGTTTTTCGCTACGGTCCAAACATTTTTTCTTCGCCCGAAATAGCCTTTAGCTAATTTAAGGATTTTCCTTCTTCTTTCTCTAGAAGCAACGGAAGGTACTGATCTTGGCATTTCTTACTTGTTTTTGGACATTGGTGGCTTAATGCTCTTTGTACCAAGGTCCGGGTTAAACATTAAACCATTCCGCGCGTTTCGCGGAACTTCTTCACCAAAAGGTGAATTAGATTTTAAGCATTGCTCTGACATTGTTAGTGTCGGCTTTACTTACCAGGGTAACGTGAGTTAATCCTCTTTTGCGTTTAGTGCCTTTTTTTGTCAAGATATGGCTCTTGAAAGCGTGTTTACGCTTAATTTTGCCTGTTCCTGTCAATTTAAAGCGTTTTTTCGCCCCTGACTTTACTTTAACTTTTGGCATGATTACTTGTATTTATTGATAAACCTTAGGTTACTAAATTAATGAATGCTACTTGACTGTTTTCCCTTTAGGAGTCAACATCAAAAACATTCTTTTCCCTTCCAATCTCGGAAGCTCTTCTACTTTCCCTACTTCTTCCAATGCCTGAGCAAAACGAAGCAATAAAATCTCACCTCTTTCTTTGTAAACGATACTACGTCCCACAAAGTGAACGTAAGATTTTACTTTATGACCGTCTTTCAAAAAGCCTATCGCATGCTTTACTTTAAAGTCAAAATCATGCTCATCTGTATTCGGTCCAAAACGAACTTCCTTTACCACAACCTTGTGGGTCTTGGCTTTCAGCTCTTTTTGTTTTTTCTTTTGTTCGTATTTAAACTTAGAGTAATCAATAATACGGCAAACAGGAGGTTCTGCATTCGGCGAAATCTCAACCAAGTCAAGATTTTGCTTGCGAGCCAGATCTATCGCATCTCTCACGTTCATGACAGATGCTTCATTATCTTCTGAAATAACCCTTACTTGAGGAGCTTTGATAAAATCGTTGATTCTATGCTCGTCTTTTTTAGGTGCTCTTGGTACGTATTGCCTTAATGCCATTAAGAATTTTTCTCTCCTTGTTTTTAATAAAATGAATTGCAAATATCGCAAAATATCAATCCATTACACAATTTAAACTCTTTTTTTTACTGAGCGGGTGCTAATGCTTTCTTTACTTCGGCCTGGAATAGGCTTACAAATTCAGAAACTGTAATACTTCCCAGATCTTCTCCGCCGTGTTTCCTTATAGAAAGCTTATTTTCAGCCACTTCCTTTTCACCAATCACCAACATAAAAGGAATCTTAGTCACTTCCGCGTCCCTGATTTTCTTGCCTATTTTTTCATCTCTATGGTCAATATAGCCTCTAATGTCTTCCTCCATTAATTGAGAATAGACACTTTCCGCATAATCCTTATACTTATCTGAAATAGGCAGAATGACGATTTGCTCAGGAGACAACCATAAAGGGAAGTTTCCACCACAATGCTCAATCAGAATCGCTACAAAACGCTCTATCGAACCAAACGGTGCACGATGAATCATCACCGGACGGTGTTTCTGATTGTCAGAACCAATATACTCCAACTGGAAACGCTCCGGCAACTGATAATCTACCTGAATCGTTCCTAACTGCCACTGACGTCCCAAGACATCCTTTACCATAAAATCTAGCTTCGGCCCGTAGAATGCGGCTTCTCCTAATTCTGTGACAGTATTCAAGCCTTTCTCTGCTGCAGATTCTATGATCGCCGATTCAGCTTTTTGCCAAGCCTCGTCTGTACCGAAGTATTTCGATTTGTTTTCCGGATCACGCAAAGAGATTTGTGCTTTGTATTCTTTAAAACCAAAAACATGAAAAACATGCATCACCAAGTCAATTACTTTCAGGAATTCTTCTTTCACCTGATCGGGGCGACAGAAAATGTGTGCATCATCCTGAGTAAATCCTCTCACCCTTGTCAAGCCATGCAACTCACCGCTTTGCTCGTAACGGTATACAGTTCCGAACTCCGCCAAACGCAAAGGCAGTTCTTTGTAAGAACGAGGTCGTACTTTATAGATTTCGCAGTGATGCGGACAATTCATTGGTTTCAACAAAAACTCTTCTCCTTCATTAGGAGTTTTGATCGGTTGAAAAGAATCTGCTCCATACTTCTCATAATGTCCGGAAGTAATGTACAATTCTTTATTACCGATATGCGGTGTAATTACTGGAGAATAGCCGGCTTTGAGCTGAGCTCGCTTTAAGAAATTCTCTAAACGTTCTCTTAGCATGGCTCCTTTCGGTAACCACAAAGGCAAGCCCATGCCTACTTTTTCCGAAAAGGCAAACAACTCTAATTCTTTACCCAACTTGCGATGGTCACGTTTTTTCGCTTCCTCCAACATGGTTAGATAATCGGTTAGTTCTTTTTGTTTAGGAAAAGTGATCGCATAGATACGAGTCAATTGTTTGTTCTTCTCATCTCCTCTCCAATACGCACCGGCAACGTTCATCAACTTCACCGCTTTGATGAAACCAGTATCCGGTATATGTGGCCCGCGGCAAAGATCCACGAAGTTTCCCTGGCTATAGAAGGTAATGCTTCCGTCTTCCAAACGCTCCAGCAAATCCAGTTTGTAAGGATCTCCTTTTTCTGTGAAGTAAGCAATGGCATCGGATTTGGAAACTGCTTTGCGCTCGAAAGCATTTTTCAGTCTGGCCAATTCCAGCATTTTTGCTTCAATTTTCTCAAATTCATTTTGTGAAAATTCCTTTCCACTAAAATCTACATCGTAGTAAAATCCATTCTCAATAGCAGGTCCGATACCCAGTTTCACACCTGGATACAAGGCTTCCAGTGCTTCGGCCATTAAGTGAGCAGAAGAGTGCCAAAAAGTTGATTTACCTTCCGGTGCATCCCAGGTCAATAAGCGTAAGGTGACATCTTTCTCCAAAGGACGCGTAGCATCCCATACTTCTCCATCAATTACGGCCGACAATACATTGCGGGCCAGTCCTTCACTGATACTCTTTGCTACATCTAGAGATGTACTGCCTGTCGGATATTCCCTTTGGGAACCATCTGGTAACGTTACTTTGATCATTGTTTAGCTGTATAAAAAACAGGATGCAAAATAGAACTTAAATAGTGGAAAAAGAAATATATAGACATTAGACGTTAGTCGTTAGTCGTTAGGAAAAGGGCAAACCATAAAAATAGGCGTATAATTAATTGTTAATCAACATTTTTAGTATAAATCATTTTCTTCTAATGACTAATCACTAACGTTTAACGACTAATGTTTAAACCAAAATCCACCAGATATAACGCCTGTTGTAAAAGTTGATTTCTGAAGGCCGTCTTTCGTGTAAATAAAAATCTCACTGCTTTGCACGTAATCAAACGCATCTGATACATAGACATCTTCTGTGAAAGGATGTATTCCTAAACCATACCAATTGTGCGTTCCCTTCGCAATGATCGTGGAACGTTTAGAAACGACGCTATCAACAGGAAGCCTCACAACTCCCCCATCCAACCAATACAAAGTTGCCAAGTCGTCTGAACAGGTCAATCCTCCACCTGGATGATCCAATATTTCCTGAAGAATGATTTTATCTGTATTGACATCTACTTTTGCTAAAAAAGGATCGTGTACCCCCAGATCCCCATTACTCAACAGCCACAAGGTATTGTTCTTATCCAATACCATAGAACCCACTCCTTCGCCTGTTATAATAGTATCTATAACGGCATCTTGTGAGGGATCTACTATGAAAACATATTTACTGTGCGGAGCAGAAATATATACTTTGTTATTCGCATAGACTAAAGCCTCTGTCCATGTGGGAATATAGATGCTTCCGGTAATTTCTTTGGTAGCCAAATTCACAATATGTACTTTGTTGTCGTATAAATCTGTCAGGTAAGCTTTTGTTGGAGATACGGGTAAAATATAGCGTGGAGATTGGCAGCCTGTTATTGTTTTCACCACTTTAAAATCTGATGTATCAACCACCTCTACTCTACCGCTGCCATTGACAACGATATAATAGTAAGCACCGATTTGAATCATGGATTGACAAACGTCTCCTAAGGAAAATCCATTCGCAGCAGAAAAAACATCATTCGTTACATGCTCTGTTTGTTCATCCCGATAACTAATAGTACTGTTGCCAAATTGAAAATTACCTTCATTGGTAACGTAAACTCCAGACACAAAATAAGGCACAACTTCTCCTCTACGCTCCGGTGGACGGCAATTCGTAAAACTAAGAACGATGTATAAAACAACACCTGCTATTTTATTATACCTGAGCATTTATAGTTGTTAGTTGTTAGTTGTTAGTTGTTAGTTCAGAATGTTAACCGAACTAACAACCAATAACTGATTTATTGTTTAATAAACTGTTGTGCGTCTCCATTAAATAACAAAACATAGACACCTTGCTTCAAACTCGTCAATTCCAAACTGATTTTATCTGTACCGACTACGATTGTTTCGGAAGCTAATTCATTTCCTGTCATGTCTAGCAATTGAAGTATACCTTCGCTTGCAGAATCTACAAAAGATACATTCACACGATCTGCTGCAGGATTAGGGTAAACAGATATAGAATTTAATTTATCACGCATTGTTATAATGCCAGTGATAGAACTTTCATGGATAACACCTACTGCATCCAAATCAAATCCGCCGGAAGCGAATGCCGTTGGCCATGGATCATTCACTGCATTCCCATTTTTATCCAATGCCTCATACAAAGGATTGATGCTACCAACCGCATCGACAATTTTCACATGAGTAATTTTATTGATATCTAATCCGGCTGTACCATCCAATTCCTGTAAGTCGAAAGGAGTACCATAACTACCTTGTGCCGACCCTGCTAAATTATACAAAAGTTGCGGATCAGTATAAGTAGCATTGCCACTTTGTGTAGTCAGACTAGTATTAGATATAGCAGGGAAACGGAAAAAATGTACTCCGTCTGAACTCACTTCCACAAAAGCCAACTCCGCAAATAATTTCGCGCCGCTTGTAAATCCATTTTCAAAGACGGCAAAGTCTGCACCTGTTCCGTTTATAATCGGATGTTGAAATTTCAATACTGCACTTCCGCCGTCGCCTAAACTTACCAAAGAGTTGGAGGCACCTGTAGCAATACCAGTAGCTAATGCATCTTCACCGAATGATGCCAGAGCCGTACCTGAAGAAATATCCTGTGGGCCTCTTGTCACAGTACATTCTTGCGCCCAATTTACAATCGAAACATCTGATTTGCTGATTGCAGTGCTCCCAGCTTGTCCGCCTAGTGTGGAGAATAATGGGGCATTGAATTCATCGATAGCAAAATAAGCAGGTGTTAACATACCGAATTCATTGTTGTCAGAAGACTCTAAAGTCAACAACAAACTGTCTACATTACCCAAAGAACGTAAATCTACCCATCTCCAGTTTTTCAAAATATAATCCAGGCTATTATCTGAACTTCTGTAATCCGCTAAATAAAAATCAACTTTTTCTGTTTTTAAAACTTCACCGGAATAACCCTGTATAGTAAGCTTAAAGTAATCCTGATCATCACCTGTTGTTCCACCAAATTTTTTGGAAAGTGAATTTCCATTCTTTACAACCAAAGCAGCATATGTGGTATTGGTAACATAGAATCCGTTAACAGTACTGTTCAATGCAGTTCCGGTTAACTTAATCACAGCCCCGCCATAACCTGCCTGACCTACGGCATAAATTCCATTTCCAGAATAATCCTTACCGGTAATAGCACTGAAATCATTCAGATAATTTCCGGTAGTAACATCTGAAGTATTTGAATAGACAAAACCACCATCCCAATACGCCCACTCCGAATTATAAGAGTTTACAAAATGAGCATCGCCGGAAGCAAAGCCTTTAGATCCATCTGAACCATTCCAATAAGATTCAGGCGTTAAAGTCAATTCGTCAAAATCTGATTTAGCTACTTGTGACCACGCTGTAGTAAGCGAAAGACAAGTAAGCGTAGCAAGTTGTAAAATGTGTTTCATGTTCATTAGTTAAATTGTGTAAAGATTAATTCCATTTATAAATAACTCCGGCCCTGAAATAGCGCAAAGGCATAGGCCGATCCTTTACGGTTTGATAAGTGGTATTCCAGCAATTGTCTACTTCTCCAAAAACATCCAACCTGTTTTTACCTATCGTGTATCCTGCTTGCAGCCTGAGCATAGCATAGCTGTAAGGATTGATGTAATCTCGCTCATCTGCTTGTATAAATACCCAGGATGTATATTGTTGGTAGAAACTCAAGGCAAATTGCTTACGCTGTAAAACAAAACCCACATTCCCTAAATAGATAGGCGTATAAATCAATTGCTTTTGATAGCCTTCTCCATTTTTACCATAACGATCCTGACGCGTTGTATTTTGATAAGTATGCTTGAAAGAAAGCGTTAGCAATATTTGGTTAGAAAACTCGATAGCCAAATCATTTTTAAACTCTATACCTCTTGACCACACTTCGTTTACATTTTGAGGCATCCAATAATTGTATTCTCTACTTCGTTCAGGTGTCCATAAGATCCAGTCTTTGACAGAACGGGTAAACACATTAACGGTCATTGTATATTTGATTTTTCTAAAATGAATTTTCTGTGAAAGAGCAGCTTCTGCACCCCATCCATTCTCAGGTCTCAAATCAGGATTTCCACCTTTTCCCCAATACAAATCATATAGAGTAGGAATGCGGTAATAGCGGTCACCCTTTATAATAAATGACATGCCTTTCAACAAACGTTGATCCAATTGCAGAGAATAAATAAATGGAGAAGCATGAGGGCCATAAAGCTCTTCCCGGGCAAGTGCTGTGAGGACTGTGTGTTTTCTTTTCCCTGTCCATGTCACTCCCCCATAAAAAGAAAGACGCTCCCTGGATTTACCTCCTTCAGCTAAACTGTTATTCGTTATGGATTGATAAAATTGAGTAACCCCTGCATGGAATGAAATACCATAGCCTAACTCATAAGCATAATCAATTTGATTGATCAAGTTATCTGTATGTCCCTGGTCTGAATTAATAATGCTGTCGCTGTATGCAGAGCGTTGACTATTAAAGTAAGCATCTCTTAAGTAGGCAAGCTTATAATTCCATATAGATCTATTTCTTTGATGACTTAATTGAATAGAATTTCGAATAGAAACATCTTGCTGCTTCGCCTTTATAATAGTTTGTAAAGTAGGTGCGATATTTCTATCAAAGTGAGTGTACCAGCTGTAAACAGATAATTCTGTGCGGGGTGTTAACTTGTAGCGTAACGTAGCACTATAACCTTGTTGAATTAACTCTGCATTGTGTTGTGTTTGTTCCGTTTCAAAAGGCCTCGCGGCAGTGTTTGTAAAGCGATAAGTATTATCCGAATCGAGATAAATGTATCGTGCATCAACAGAAAACTTATTGCGATGATAGCCTATTCTAATTCCTGTACTCTTTTCTCCTATAGAAGAAAAAGTTTGTTTAATCAACCCAGAAAAACCAGGAGAAGAAGAAGCATTGTTGCTCAATAAAATATTCCCAGCCATTGCACCACTTCCGGATCCAGCTCCTGAAGCGCTTTGCTGTACTGTAATCTGATCTATTAAAAACGGAGGTAATGTACTCAGGTCAGTTATACCTAAACCAGCCTGATTGATGTTGATGCCGTTCCAAAACACTTGCGACTGTGAAGCACTGCCTCCTCTGGCGGACACCGTAGTAATATTACCAGGTCCGTAGTCTTTAATAAAAATGAGTGAATTGTATTTTAACAAACCACCAATACCTACTGCGTTATCCAATAACAAGGCAGCAGAATCAATGGACTGATCCATCGAAACTCTCGTCGTACTAGCCGACTCTACTGTAATAGGATCTACACGATACATACTATCAGGAGAGGCCGCACCGGTCTGAGCTAAAACGCATGACGCCTGCACAAGCATCAGAATGACACTAAATGATATGTACGATTTTTGTCTGTAAAACATAAGATACAGTTTCAAGGAAACAGCATCGTTATAGCTACAGGAAACAAGAAGGAAGGGTAAAGAACAATGGTCCTTACAAAGGATGTTGAACTCTATCCGCCGGCCTTTTCTCCGAAAGCAACGAATGATTGTTTTTAGGCAGGTCTTCTGACTTGCTCCCTCTTAGCCTGTCTTCCCGGTTTACACCAGTGACATAAATGTCGGCAAGAGTTTAAATGGAGCTTACAGCAGCGGGAACTGTCCGGGATTTACACCCGATTCCCTTTTAATCCGTAAAGAATAATCGATACAGAACCTAAAAGCGGTTGCAAGTAACAACATGTTTTTATAAAAGACAAGTCTTTTGTAGTGGTCAGCAGACAGTTGTCAGTGATCAGTAGTTGAAATTGTGAAATTATAGCGTTGTAGAATAAAAATGAGTAATAAGTTTTAGTTGAATAGTACGACAACTCACCACTGATTACTGACCACTTACTGTGTATACAAACGTCTGCCCTTCCTTTACATTTACCGTAATAGGAATTTTCTGATCGGAACCTTGATTGGCTTTCTCAGTGAATTGAACCACGCTCTCACCTGCAGGTACACTGACACGTGAATAATAAATAGCATAAGGTAAGGTTTGCCAATTACGTGTATCGGCTTGTTCTGAAACGGCATTAAATAATCCCAACACCATTCCCGCATCCTGATTTTCTTTACGTAAAGCGAGTTCCGCTGCTTTCTTCAAAGCCAATCTCAACAAAGCAGTTCCTAAGTCTCTTAAAAAACGATCATGCAGTGCTTTAAAGGCGATGGCATTGACATTCTCTGCTAATTCTACCGGATGAGATGTGCCATCAGGTGTTGTCAAATAACCACTGATAAATACAGGAGGTCTTTCCACGTATTTAGGTAAGGCCATACGGATAATTTGTACGTCTTTCAATTGTGCTCTTTGGTTGTTGTCTTTACCAATGAAAATAGGAATCGTTAATCCCGCACCCAAATTCACAAAATTGAGATATCCGTTTCCTAAATCCACAATGGTAAAGTCTATGCTCCATTCTTCTTTCACAGGGCCAAAGCCATTGTGCCATAAAAAAAGCATTTCTCCTTTACCTTTATTAGAGACGTTTTGGTATTTCATGCCAAACTTATTCTCGTAGGTGCTGACATCCTCTGTCAATCCAGTGAGGTAGGCGGTACGCAATAAATCTTTTTTAAGTTGAAGAGGAACAGGCGTGTTGAATTTTTCGACATAATCCTTCTCGTAAATTTCCAATGCATTTCGATAAGCAATAAATGCATTGTTGTAATCCTGATTGATATCATAGATAATACCCATCAACAGGTGTACGAAGCCATCTCTTTTATATTTAGCGTCAGAAGAAAACTTATCTGTTAATTTATTCAAACGAATATCCATTCGCTTACATTCTACCAGGGCTTCGTCGTATTTACCTAATTTTAAATAATTGAGTGCTTTGTAATAATTCAACAACAGCACTTCAAATGTTTCGCCATGGTATTCTGCTAATTTGGGATTTAACAATAAAGACAATCCTAATTCTATCGCTGTGTTTGTTTGTACTTCGCTGATGTTATAGGCTTGTTCAAAAAAATCATTGCTCTGTTCGTAGTTGCCTAAATAAGAATTGACTGTACCACGATTCAAAAAATAAAGCAGATGCGCTTTCCCTTTAGGCCCCTTCTTATCGGAGGCCAGAACCGCATCTGCTTCTTTTAAATTCCCCTGCTCAAAATTGGTATTGAACTTCTGGTACTTCGCGTAATAGGACATGCAAGAAGGTATGCACAAAACCAATAATCCAAGTGCAATCTTCTGTATGGTCTGATAACGCAACATCTTCAATCCGCTTAAGCTAAATAATTAATTGACGATATACTTCTTGATTTTTTTCTCGCCAATCCAAACCAATTCGTTTGTTTCCAAATCAGCCAGTTCAAGGTTGATTTGATAATACGTGACTTGTTTCTTGTTGTAAGTATCCACGATAGAATTGATGGTACCGAATAACATGTAATCAGCACCTAATTCACGTCCCCATTTTTTCGTTGTTTCAGGAGAAGAGAATTGTTGTTGATCTGCTCTTTCCATACGAATCTTTTCTCTCAGTTCAGAATTTTGAACCACACGAACGGTACCAGAATTGATACATGCTCTTTCAATATCTTTAATAAATGTTTCTGCTTCGATGTGTTCGTGACTTTTATTGGTAACGACACCTACTATAAATGTTGGTTTTTTACCTTTTGCTTTTTCAAAGTTAGGCAACCAAGCTCTACCCAACATATCCTTTGATAATTCTTCTGCAGACAATCTGGAATCCGTATCATTCCAACGCCCGCTTAAATCAATCGTTTGATCCGTGTCTACTCTTGTCACCGTGCGTGTACAAGCTAGTGCTATGGCTATTACCACGAACAATGTCACTCCTGTGCTAATTGTCTTTTTCATATGAGAGGTATTATTAGTTATTGCTTTTAAAGTCTAATCGCTTTGAGACAAATTTAATACCAAAATTGACATTTAATATCGAACGGTAATTTTTATATTCAAAAACCTACTGGATAAGGTATTAGGGATCGCGTATTGAAAACCGTTGCCGTCTTTTATCCAGTCGTAAGAAATTGTATTGGCTACTCCCAGAAGGTTCAACACTTCTGCTGTAATCCAGATGGACTCAAACAATTTCTTCTTTTCTATCCGTTTATCTGAATAAGAAACCAGTTTAGCAAAGCCGATATCTACTCTGCGATAAGAAGGAGAAGCAAAAGACGCTCTCAAATCCGGTCTGTCTTTCGGTCCAAAAGGAAAACCTGAAAGGTATGACAAGGTGAGGTAAACCTGCAGGCTTGGATTATTGGGAATGTGATCCCTGAAAAATATAGAAGCATTAATCAGCTGATCAGTTGGTCTTCTGATATAGCCTCTATCATCACCATTTACTTTTTCTTTCGTCTGTAAAAAACCAAGACTAAACCATGACTCTGCACCTTTTACGAATTCCCCGCTTAATCTAAAATCAACACCTGTCACATACGCTTGTGCACTATTCTGTCCATAGTAACGCAAGCGAATATTTTCAATGTCATATGGTACTACTTTGTCCAGTAATTTAAAATAAGCTTCTGTAATTAACTTAAACGGCCTATTCCACAATTTAAGATTGTAATCCAACCCTCCTATTACATGCCATGAACGTTGCGCCTGCAATGAAGTATTTACAACACCTTGTTGATTTCGCAATTCTCTGTAAAAAGGTGGTTGCTGGTAAAGGCCAGTTGCCAATCTAAAGACCATGTCTCTTTTCCACTTCGGTTTGAAAGCATAACTAATTCGTGGACTCATTAAAAATTGATTGTTCAAAGACCAATAGTTTAAGCGCGCACCATACGTGACATAATGCAAGGAATCTTTCGTATGATAAGAATGCTGTGCATAATACTCAAACCGGTGTGAAGTCAGCTTAGCTTGAGAAGAAACAAAGGTACTTCCCAAAATATAATCGGCAGAATCCTGCAGACTGTACTCGTATAATTTATCCTGAATGTTTTCAGAAGTAAAAATCAATCCCATTTCGATATCGCTCTGATCGTTCCAATGATAATATGCTCTCTCTCCTACAGAACCGATACTGCTCTCTAATTTATTTCTTGAATAGTTGTAATCACTGCCTAAGCCTGTGACAAACAAACATTGATTGAACGATTGATTATTGGGATCAGGATCTGTATCGCATAAACGATATGCAGCCATCACGTCACGGTATTCTCGTTCTACTGATTTTACCAAATAGCCTACTGTTTCTATTCGCAGTTTAGGAGATAATCTTAAGTAGTGCATCAATCCCACTTGCCCCGTATTGTATTCCATGCGTTCTTTACCTTCGTAGGCTACACTAAATGTTTTGGGTTGAGAAAGTGTACCAAACTTTGTTTCTCGGGTAGACGGTTCAAAACGATAATCGTTATAGGCCCAGGAATAAATCAAGGAAATAGAATGGTCACTGATGCCCTCTTCATCTTTGGTGGTTTTGAAATTATAATTGACAATTCCCTGCACATCATAGAAACGAGGTTTGTATTCACCTTTAGTCGGCAAAGAACTTAATAAATAACCGGCACGTTTGTGTCTGGCGCCAAATGCATAACTTAGCCGTTTGTTCTTGGATGCATTCTCCGCGTGCAGTGTTGCACCTAACAAACCCACACTGGCAGATGCTTTAAACTGAGTAGGACGTTTGTATTTGACATCTAAAACGGAAGACAATTTATCACCGTACCTAGGTTGCCATCCTCCGGCATAAAAAGATATTTTTTCTACTAAATCAGGATTAATAAAACTCAATCCTTCTTGCTGACCTGTCTTCGCTAAGAAGGGGCGGTAAATTTGCATGTTGTTTACATACACTAAATTTTCATCGTAGTTTCCTCCTCTTACATTGTAGGTGCTGGACAATTCATTGTTAGCACTAACGCCCATACCAATAGAAGAAATAACTTTATTGAAATCACCGAAAGCGCTGACAAAGTTTTGCGGAGTTTTAGGATCAAGGTAAATACCTCCGGCATTTAATCGTTCCCTTTCTCCTTTTACTTTATTGCCTTCCACATCAACAGAAATAGATGTTCTCCCATCAGATACTAAGTTGTATTCGATACTTTTATTAGCATCGGCAACAGTAATTACTGTGGATGAAAAACCAAGTGCTTTAATGGTTATGCGGTATTCGTTTTGAGCAGATGGGACATTCAGTATAAAAAAACCTAAAGAATCTGTTGTTGTTTGATAGGCGGTATTATCCATCCATTCGATCAAGGCTCCTGCAATTGGAAAATGTTCTTTATCTTTTATTACTCCGCTTAGACGCACAGATTGAGCGAAGAGAAAACCCTGCGACAAAAAAATGAGAAATAAAATCGAACCTGTACGCACGTTTTTAAAACGATCTAATGATAAAGTTTGGTATATCTATTTAAGATCTTTCAACTCTTGAATCGTTTTTACAGGATCGCCTGATTTGAATACGAAATTTCCAGCCACTAATACATCAGCGCCTTCCTGTACCAATCGTTTCGCATTGCTGCCGTTGACACCTCCGTCAATTTCAATCATGGCTTTTGATCCACTCTCTTTAATCAACTGACTTAATTTTGCGACTTTCTTATAGGTATGTTCGATGAATGATTGTCCTCCGAAACCAGGGTTGACAGACATGATCAATACGACATCAATATCCTGAATTACTTCACTTAAACTTTCCACCGGAGTATGGGGATTCAAAGCCACACCCGCTTTAGCTCCTGTATCTTTAATCTGTGCGATCACGCGGTGTAAGTGAGGACAAGCTTCCTGATGCACTGTAATGACATCAGCACCCGACTGACGAAAACGTTCGATGTATTTTTCTGGTTGTACAATCATCAAATGCACATCAAACACTTTTTTTGTCAAAGGTCTGATCGGTTCAATCACTGAAAAACCAAATGATATATTGGGAACAAATACACCGTCCATGACATCAATATGTATCCAATCTGCAACACTGGAATCCAACATTTTTATGTCTTTATCTAAACGAGTAAAATCTGCCGATAAGATAGACGGAGCAATAAGAGGTGACTTTTCCATGGTTGCAAATTTAATTCAAATTACTCTTTAGACCATCAGTATCCTGTAAATTGTTTTTAGGCTCTAGCCAAAGATTAGGTTGTTATGAGAATTATGTTTTTTGTAATCTTTTAGTTTAGGATAGGTTATTTAATTAGGGCGTCCCCTTCGGGCCGGGCTTTCGCCACTCGCTTCCCGCCAATCAATCGAAAATGCTTATTCTAATCACACAGTTGGCGGAAGAGCTCAAACAATGGCTCAATCCCTAACGCAAAAGCAGAAAAATCATGCTACTTAATTAACTTAAACGTGGACAAATGTCCGTTACAAGAAGTCCTTAAGCAATAGAGTCCAGCCGGGAATACTTCACCTGTAGAAAACAGGTTGATGAGACTATTTTCCATTACTGCATCTCCTTCTCCGACCAATTCTCCTATAACAGTGTACAGCTTCCAATTAAGCAAATAGCCTACTTCTTCTTCTCTTATCTTGATGTAGACATGCGATCCAAATGGGTTTGGGAAAACGAGTTCACTTTCTCTATCCAACAATAAACGCGCAAAGTCTGAAGCCTTTTCGTAATTAGGAATACCATAACCGTAATATGCATTAGGCTCTCCGAAACGATCTGCCGAATATTTTACAGCTTGAATCAATTCCTCATGCGTCAATTTCGGATAAGCCTGCATCAAACCTGAACAAAGACCACTGATCAAAGGAGAGGCAAAAGAAGTTCCCGATCCTTGTGCAACGAGACCTGTGGCACTGTTGACATAGGCTACACTTCCCCCCATTGCCATGACATCAGGTTTCACTCTGCCGTCTGCGGAGTAACCAATAGAAGAAAATGAGGATCTTTCTTCGTTAGCATCTACTGCGCCAACAGCGAGTATTCCTTTCGCA
>JACMQM010000237.1 GCA_014376985.1 Cytophagaceae bacterium
AATGTATCAGCCGCGTGAGCAAGTTTATTACTTGTGGGATAAAGGCAATAAGCTAACACTACAACAAGTCCAATCTCCAGCGTTTAACAAACAGTTTATCCATGCAGGAAAATCAGCTATTAGTTTCGGAATTACAGCCGAAAACATGTGGTTTAAAATCGCTGTAAAGAATAACATTCCTGATCAGCAGAAAGAGTGGATCTTTGAAATGGCTTACCCTCATTTCGATAGCCTTGAATTTTATTACCAGGATGAAAAAGGAGCATGGCAAAAACAATTGACCGGAGATCAAACACCTTTTCATACCAGACAAATATTTAATAAACATTTTGCCTTCCCGGTACACTTATCAGATACCACGACACACACTTTTTATTTCCATATAGGAGGTCAAGGTTCGCTACAATTCCCTCTATACATACAAAGTCCCAAAACATTTTACGCTGCACAGGAAGAAATCAGCTTGATTTATGGAGGAATGTTTTTCGGAACCATCATCATCATGATGCTCTATAACTTATTTATTTTCTTTTCACTAAAAGACAAAGTTTATATTTACTATGTATTGACTAACTTCTCTGTTCTTATTTATTATTTCGGATATACAGGTTACGGCTTTCAATACATCTGGCCTGAATTATATTGGGTCAATGAAAAGGTAATTCCTTTTGGAGCTATATGGACAGGATTGACTACAGTCATGTTTGCAAAAGTTTTTTTGGAAACAAAAAAATACATGCCTTCTGTGCATTCCATTTTCAGGTTCTTTATTGCCGCATACGTTATTGAATTACTTTTACTTCCTTTCGTATCCTATGAAATCGCATTAAAAGGCGCTTCTTTAATGGCATCCTTGTCCGCTATGCTGGTGCTGGTATCCAGTTATCTCATTTGGATCAAAGGCAATAAATCTGCTCGTTTCATTGCCTTCGCTTTTTCCTTTTACCTTATAGGCATTTTATTATTGAACCTTAACATTACAGGAATTATACATCGTAACTTTTTTGTTGCACACGCGATGGAAATGGGAACAATCATTGAAATATCTTTATTATCACTCGCATTAAGTGACAAATACAGCAGATTAAAGAGACAAACGGAAGCGGCACAAGCAGAATTGATAGATGTACAACGTGGAGCAAATGAAGAGTTGGAAAAGAAAATCGAACGTCGTACACAAAAAATTAATCAGCAAAAATCAGAACTGGAAGAATCCAACAAAGTGAAAGACAAACTGCTCTCTATCATTTCCCATGACTTGAAAGGCCCCTTGAATTCTTTTCAAACGTTATTGGCTATGATGTTGAAAGATGAATTGACTAAAGATAACATCAATATGTACACTTCACATCTTAATAATAAGTTAGGATTGATGATCAACCTAGTGGATAATATATTGAATTGGGTAAGAACACAAATGGGAGGAATGAAATTTGACATCTTGGAATTAAAGATCAAAGAAATCGTCAAAGAAAATATCCACTTATTCAGTAGTCAGGCAGAATTAAAATCCATTAAAATTACAGATGAAGTCCCGGATGACATTAAAGTATTAGGCGACAAAAATGTGGTGCACATGGTCATTCGCAATTTAGTAGCCAACGCCTTGAAGTTTACGAAGAGTGATGGACAAGTATTTATTTCTGCGCGTGTGCAAGGAAACAATGTTCTAATAGAAGTACGCGATACAGGTATTGGTATATCACCTGAAAAAATGAAACTTTTATTTACAGATGCGCACTTTACTTCTCCTGATACTAACCATAATGCCGGTACTGGTATAGGGCTATTGTTATGTAAAGAATTTTTATCGAAAACTTCTGGAAAGATTTGGGTGGATAGTGAAGAAGACAAAGGTTCTTCATTTAAATTCACGCTGCCTGTCGCATAAACCCTGGTAAAAGGGTCCACGCTTGTACCTGAAAATATAAAGAGGGTCTCGCTCGGGCTTCCAGTGGACAGATCAGTTTTTTATTACTTATCAAGAATTTCCATTTCCACTCTTCTATTCAACTTCCTCGACTCTTCCGTAGAATTGTCAGCTATAGGAAAAGCACCGCCATATCCCACCGTTTCGATTCTATTGGAACCAATGCCTTTATCAACCAAATACTTTTTTACATTGCGCACCCGGTCTTCTGAAAGTTTAACATTTCTCAAAGGATCTCCCTGATTATCGGTATGTCCAATAAAACGAATGCGTACAGCAGGATCCCTCATCATCCATTGGGCAACCAAATCCAATTCAGCCATCGCTGATTCTTTAAGTTCTGATTTCGTCTGATCAAAACTCAAGCTGT
>JACMQM010000238.1 GCA_014376985.1 Cytophagaceae bacterium
ATGCTCCAAGTAAAAGAACCGATACTAGAAGAAGATACCTTTGAAATTTTATACAACCGTTTAAAGAATATCGGTGCCACACTCATCCATAATACCGTGCAGTTGATTGAAATGGGCGGTTATCAAACAATTCCACAAGATACGAGTGTATCCTTAAAAGCAGCACCTAAACTTTTCAAGGAAACTTGTCAGATTGACTGGAACAAAACGGAAGGCGACGTTTATAATTTTGTAAGAGGTCTTTCTCCTTATCCTTGTGCCTGGACTGTCTTAAATGAAAAAACATACAAAGTCATTCAGGTGAAGAAAACTCAAACGAATGCAGACAATACCAAACATCCTGTGGGATCTGTGGTACAGGAAGACAACAAAGCCTATGTGTATTGTCAATCAGGTAAAATAGAACTGATCGAAATACAGGCAGAAGGTAAAAAGAGAATGAAGGTATTGGACTATTTAAGAGGCAATACAATTTAAGGGATCTAGTATAAGATTTGGTTGTTTTTGGGGTTTGTGATTTGATAAAATAATTAGTTGAATAGAATAAATAGTTTCTAGTAAATAAGGATAAGGGCGTTCCCTTCGGGCCGGGCTTTCGCCACTCGCTTCCCGACTTCTAACAGCACATTAAAATCAAACCTGATGTCGGGAGAGCTCAAACAATGGCTCAATCCCTAACGCTAAAACAAAACTTAACAAAGAATAGTATAATAAACTTAATCAAATGAAACGTTCCGTCATTGTAGCCATCGCAGAAAATCATGTCATCGGTAAAGGTGATGAACTCCCCTGGAAATTATCCGCTGATCTCAAACGCTTCAAAGCCATCACCATGGGACATCCGATTATCATGGGCAGAAAGACGTATGAGTCGATCGGGAAATTATTACCCGGAAGATTAAACATTATCATCACAAATAATAAATCTTATACCGTCACAGGCGGTGCGGTGGTGCATTCGATACAGGAAGCCTTTAACTACGCAGAACATAACCAATACGAAGAAGCTTTCGTCATTGGTGGAGCAGCTATCATCAAGGAAGCATTAAAAGACTGCAATAAAATATACCTCACCAAAGTATTATCCAACACCGTTGAAGGGGATGTATTTCTGGATTTACAATTGGGTAATGAATGGAACGTATTGTCTACCGAGTCTTTGGAAGCCGATGAAAAAAATCAGTATGCGGTAGAGTTTGTGGATTTGGAAAGAATATAGTTCTAGCTTATTATGAAGATAGCGGTCGCACAAATAAATCCTTTGAAAGGCAATGTTATGGCGAATATAGAAAAGCATATTCAATTCATTGAACTTGCGGTTCTTCATAAAGTCGATGCTGTGTTTTTTCCAGAACTTTCCATAACAGGTTACGAACCGGAGCTTGCAAAAGAATTAGTCGTCTATGTGTATGATAAACGATTTGA
This sequence comes from Cytophagaceae bacterium, assembly GCA_014376985.1. Lineage (GTDB taxonomy): Bacteria > Bacteroidota > Bacteroidia > Cytophagales > Cytophagaceae > JACMQM01. Next base: position 1,426 of record JACMQM010000238.1, read on the forward strand.
TGAATTTCAAAACATCTCCAATGCCTACGGCATCTCTATAGGAATAGGCGTACCCATTCAATTTAGTACAGGTATACAAATAAGCATGATTATTTTTATACCAAATAAAATAAGAAAAGTTTACTCGAAACAACTCCTTCATCCGGACGAATTGCCCTATTTTGTAAGCGGAGATCAACAAATCGTCCTGACTGTTGAGAATAAAAAAATTGTTCCCGCTATTTGTTATGAATCCCTGCAGGTAGAGAATGCCCAACAAGCACATGCTCTTGGCGCGGAAATATATGTAGCCAGTGTGGCTAAGCCACAACTGGGAATAGACAAAGCAGAAAAACATTATCCTTTTATCGCAAAGAAATACGGAATGGCTGTGTTAATGGCAAATTGTGTTGGCACTTGTGACAATTTTTTAAGTGTTGGAAAAAGCTCCGTGTGGAATAAGGATGGCTTATTGTTGGGACAGTTGAATGACACGGAAGAAGGCATTTTAGTCTTTGACAGTGAAACGGGTCAAGTAATCTCAAAAACGATATGATCATCACAATTGACTTCGCTTTTACTTTTTCAGCAGCCGATTAATTTCAGTAACAGTTCCACGAATCGCGAAAGTATCTAAGTTCCTTGACTGTTTTCACGAAAGGATATTCCTCTCTCTTGAGAAGGCTACTTTTGCTTTTCATTTCCTTAATTAAATTCTTATTTTTTTAAATAGAATTAGTGTTTTACTTCCCGTAAGGCCTATGGTATTGATCATTGTCATTTTTAATCCATCCTTTTTCTTTTCTTTTGATCGTCCAAAAGAAAGGGCGCCACGAAAACCAATTAAAGAAGACCCTTTTAGACCCTTTAAACGGCACGAAGTTAATGCCACACAGGGTCTTCTTTAATTCGCTATTTTCGTGGACGCCTACCGCACCAAGCCTTAGCGATAGTGCGCATGCAGTAGCCTGATTAGTTCCAAACAGAATTAATCAGGCTACGAGAACTAAAACACTAATTGTATTTATTTATATTGGAAGTCGTGAAAGCACATGTTCCTTCTTCACCCAATATCATAAAATCATTCATTACCGTGGAGATGGTATATTTATGGTATCCGGCCATCATATCAATCTTAGTAAATACTTCAAACCTCAAAATTTATAATCTTAAAACAACTGCTATGAAACTATTTTCTCAAATTTTGATTGCTCTCGTTGCCTTAGAGCATTTGTATATTTTATACATGGAGATGTTTGCCTGGGAAACCTTAGGTAAAAAAACATTCAAAAGCTCTTTGGCTCCTGAACTCTTTAAACCCACCAAGGGACTAGCGGCTAACCAGGGATTATACAATGGATTTCTTGCTGCAGGTTTAATCTGGACCTTCTTTATTACCGACTCCGTTTGGGCAACAAACATCGCCCTCTTTTTCTTAAGCTGTGTGATTGTTGCCGGTTTATATGGCGCTTATTCGGCTTCTAAAAAAATCTTTTATGTACAGGCACTACCGGCTATTATTCCGCTCATCATCACTTTAATTGCTGCCTGCCCTTGTCATGGATAAAATTTATTTTTCCACCCATCCAAGATTCTTTGTTAATCATGAATAGCTTGGCTTGCGTTAGGGATTGAGCCATTGTCTGAGCTCTTCCCGCTTTTTCAGCGGGAAAGCGAGTGGCGAAAGCCCGGCCCGAAGGGAACGCCATCATCTCATTTAGAAAAGATGATGCATTCCTACCCTGATCATATGATAAACCCTCATCCATTAACAAGTACAAATTATTTAGAGTAGAGTTCAAATAGTTACTATATTATAAATAAAACCCTTATTTTAGCTGTAGAAACATTTTCCCAACCGAGTTTAAAAGGGTTGTTTCTATCCACTATGATATTTTTGTCAGCGAGTGTTCCTACACCAGGAAAAGAAAATTACTATGAGACCGCTGACGCTATGGCTATTCATGCGGCAGTAAGAGCTGCGATACTAGTAATAGCTCCAAAAGTAAGATTAGTCTGGGGTGGACATCCTGCCGTTACGACCATGGTGCATCATACCATCGGTCGAATGTCACCTGAATCACGCGAACAGCTGACGATGTATCAATCTGAATATTTCAAATCTGTTTTTCTCAAAGAACAACAATTCTTCAAACACGTCCATTCAGTGCCGGAAACGCCCGATAAAAAAATCAGCATTACCCGCATGCGTCATCAGATGATTGAAGAAAATAAATTTAAGGCAGCCATCTTCATAGGCGGAATGAAAGGTGTAGAAAAAGAATATGAAATATTTCGCCACGCACATCCTGAAGCAATGCTCTTACCGGTAGCGAGCACCGGCGCTGCCGCAAAAATAATTTACGAGAAAATGGATAGCCAGCCGGACGAACGCTTGCTTTACGATTACGAATACATTCCACTCTTTCAATCTTTACTTCAAGAATACCTCTGATCTTTTCTCATGCCTTCATCGACACGTAAAAAAGTATTTGTCAGTTTTGATTTTGACAACGATAAATTTCTCAAAGATTCTTTCATTGGCCAATGTAATCTTGATCAATCGCCTTTTGAAGTGATGGACTGTTCACTGAAAGAAGCTTCGAAAGAAAAGGAATGGGAAGAAAAAGCGAGAAAAAAAATTGAACAAGCAGACCTTGTCATTGTAATGCTTGGAGCACAAACACATACATCACCTGGTGTATTAAAGGAAATAGCGATTGCCCAGGAACTAAAAAAGAAAGTGATTCAACTCATCGGTCACAAAGACGGTGCATACCAACGCATCATAGGAGCAGGACACCTGTACCATTGGAAGTGGGAAACGCTTAAAAAAATATTGGACATAGGAAAAGATGTTGGAACAACAGGGTAATTATAGTTTTATTTAAACTAGTGATACTAAAACATTTCATTTATCTTCATTGTTAACTCATCATCTGCTTCGTTAAAATTTTGACCATGGATTCCATTGAATTGGTAAAATTACTCAAGAAAGAAAGAGAAAAAGGCCTCTCCTGCCTGTACGATAAATACGCGGCTGCCCTGAATGGCATCGTTGCGCGTATCGTTGTTTCAGAAGCTTTAGCAGAAGAAGTTTTACAGCAAGTTTTTTTAAAAGTAGCGCATTCCATTGACGCTTACGAAACAGAAAGCTGTTCTTTGTTTACCTGGATGAGTCGCATGGCACGACAAGAAGCGCTTACTGCTCAGGAACAACAAAGTTCTGAAAAAAGAATTACAAATGAACTGCACCCTTTAGTTTCCAATACCGGCAACGACTGTAAAGATGTATTGAATTATATATATGTTTTAGGCTTTACGCCTTCGGAGACTGCCAAGCATCTCAATCTTACACTGGAAGAAGTAAAAACAAAATTGCGAATGGCCGTCAGCCAATTAAGACAGTCGTACCAAAGCAATATGGCTCAATAAAGATTAAAGACTTCTTATTATCTGATCAATAGAAACAACAACATGAATCCAAATGAAATCCGTGAGTCTGGGTTACTAGAATTATACGTCAGTGGTGCTCTTGATAAAGAAGAACAATTGCTGGTTGATCTGGCGCTCAAAAAGTATCCTGAGTTAAAACCGGAATTGGAAAATATTGAGTTAAGCTTATTGAACCATGCACAACATTATGCTATAAAACCACACGGTGTTGTCAAGCCTTTGTTACTCGCTACACTTGATTACATGGAGCGATTGAAAAAAGGAGAAGCACCTTGCTCTCCGCCCATGCTTCATCAACATTCGATCATAGCAGATTACAACCAATGGCTAAAACGCGAAGACATGGTTAGACCATTGGACATGGATGCCATGCATGCTCGGCTGATTGCTCATGAACCCGATAAAGTAACCGCCATTGTATGGCTTCGTTTCGGAGCGCCGGGTGAAATTCATACTAAAGAGTACGAAAAATTTCTGATCGTAGAAGGTACTTGTACAATTACCATCGGCACAGCAGAACACCGACTAAAAGCAGGGGACTATCTGTCTATCCCCTTACACATCAATCACTACGTCACGGTTACCTCGCCTATCCCTTGTAAAATCATCCTGCAACGCATTGCTGCATAATCATTCCCACGCTTTTGAAAAGCGTACAAATTTCCTACTGGCGATTTTATGGGACAATCTGTTTGAAATCCGCTTTTTTTTCTCCTTATTTATTTAGTATAATCGGTTTTCACAGATGATGTTTGCACATCTTGCAACTGTTTTAAATAACCACGCATGACAACAACTACTTATCCTACCAAAATCGGAATTGAGTTGATTTTACCGCTTGTTGCAGTATTTGGCCTTTCTTCTGCATTACTTGCGTAACATGGAGCATGGGTGGATCTGCTGATTAATATGACAGCCATAGTAGGTATTTCCTATGTATGTATTCATACGAACTATACCATTTAAGGCAATGTATTGTGCATCAAGTCTCCGCTTATCTTACCGATCACGATAGACATTGAGAACATAAAAAAATACGGAAGTCATGAGACCCTTTGAGTTCCCATGCGGGTTCGCTGGATAGAATGGAAATCATTTATGGAGAAACGATCGAGTATTAATCTCCCCGAAATGTAAAAAAGATTCCTTCAGCAAATGCGGGAGTTAAAACCTGATATTGAAATCTTAACGAGACGATAAATTTTAAAAAATATTTTACCATGAACTGTATAAAATACCACTTTGCTCTTCTTTTTTTGTGTCTAACCGTTTCAGGCTATGCACAAACCATTCAATCCACACAATTAATAGGCAACTGGGATTTAACAGTGTACGAATTAAAAGGCAAGGATCAAAAAATGACCCTTTTGTTTGATAACAGCAATGTCGATTCCAGTTTTAATGTATTGGTATCCAAAATGGCTAATGAAAGCGATACAACCACAACCAATATATCGGCTGATAGCTTAGTCCTATTGAAAAAACAATACATTGAACAAGTGAAATATTTGTCAAAATCCTATTTCAAATTTTTACCAAAGGGAAAATGCAAATACAACCTGATCAACGACAGACAAAAATTTAAAACACAAGAAGACACTTATAGCGTCAAAGACAATACAATTGTATTGGGTGAAGGCTCCAAATACAAAATTATATCCCTCACCGCTAAAAAGATGACGATTCAGTCCAACAGTGGAAAAATGCAATTGACCTACACCAAACAGTAGAAAGAGAAACAGAAACAGAAAGAGAAAGAGATCAATGTATCTCTTTTTTTATCTCTATTTTCTTCACTTTCTTATTCCTCTTTCTTTTTCAGTTTCTCTTTCGGTCTTTCAGTGGCACGATTTTCTTGGTTAATTCTAAAAAAATCTACTATTAATTATGAATCAGGTATCCAACAAACCCGCCGTGATCCATCACGATTTGCATATTAACTATAGCCTTACAGGCATTGGTGATATCACTTTATTGTTTGTACACGGTTCTTTTTTGGACGAAAACATATGGAATTCCCAAGTCGATTATTTCAGTTCTTCTTATCAAGTGGTCACCATTGATTTGGCTGGACATGGTAAATCTGGCAACAACAGAAATACATGGACCATCGAGCAATTTGGTCAGGATGTCATCGCACTCATTAAAATATTGCAGCTTAAAAATGTCATCTTAATCGGCCATTCGCTGCGAGCTGAAGCTATCCTCGAAGCAGCGGTACTGTATCCGCAACCCATTATTGGATTCATTGGCATAGAAGCCTTTAAAAACGCCGGTACCGCATTGCCAGAACAATTTCAGGAGCAGATAAAAGCAATCGAAGAAAAACTCAAAACCGATTTTGCGGATACCTCCGAGCAGTATGCACGCAAGACCTTGCTGACAGCAGCCACTAAGTCAGAACTCACGGACCGCATTGTTAAAGCCTATAGAGAAGCCTATGAACCGATGGGTATAGAATCTACTATTGATATTTTTCATTACTATGAAAGAGAGCGAGAGTTGATTCAGCAATTGCCTTGTAAAATGCATCTTATCAATGTTGATTATATGCCCACCAATACGGAAGCTTTAGAGGAGTATGCAGCCAAATCCTATGAATTAATGCAGATAAAGGGAACCTCTCATTTTCCCATGCTGGAAAGTCCCAGAGAGTTGAATGAATTGTTAGGGGAAGCCATTATGAGCATCACCAAAACAATGAATAACAATGAAATCCTGCAGTTTATAGAAGAACAATAAACAAAAGCATAACTACTGAAAAGAGGATTTAAGAAATAAAGCGTATATTTGTGGTAGGCTTCCCAGATAACTGGTGTAGCATATCCAGAAGTTATGCTTTGACATTGGATTGATGTCGGGTCTGAACGTAATTGTTGGACAATTCGCTTACCTGACACATCAAATCTTTATCCTCTTGATTGAAACTTCAGAGTTCTCTCGCCCCGCTACAAAAGCACCTACTGCAGATGCACATGCCCGCATCCGTTTTGGCAATCATAAAAATCCTTTCTTCTCAGCACTCAAGCTAAAAGTAAATCAATACTTCGAAGAAGAATCCCTTTCAAGAAACGGTAATACAAATCTTTACTTTAAGGCGGTGTTTTTCATAAGCTCCTATTTTATTGCTTACTGCATATTACTACTTGTTCATCCAGCAGGTTGGATGGCGCTTTTGCTTTGCGCCTACCTGGGATTTGCTGCAGCTGCCATTGGCTTCAACATCATGCACGACGGATCTCATGGAAGTTTTTCCGAAAAAAAATGGATCAACGTGCTAGCCGCTTACAGCATCAACATACTGGGAGGCGATGCCGTGTTATGGAAAAACAAACACAACATCATTCATCATACCTATACCAATATTGAAGGACACGATCAGGACATTGCGCAATTGCCGGTATTGCGTCTGAATAAAATGCAAAAAAAATATTACCTGCACCGCTTTCAACACCTGTATTGCTTTGCCGTGTACGGTTTGTCTTCTCTCCTATGGGTTTTTCTGCTCGATTTCATCAAATATTTTCAAGGCAAGGTGGGCAATTTCAAAATCAACAACTTGGAGTTCAAAGATCACTTTATCTTTTGGGCTTCCAAGATTATATACTTTTCGTTCTACCTCATCCTTCCTGCCATGGCATGGGGATGGGCCGCAGCCATCACAGGCTTTCTGGTTTTCCATTTTGTGTTGGGAGTTACTTTGTCAACCGTTTTTCAATTGGCACATGTAGTAGGAGAAGCAGAGTTTACCGACAGCCACTTCGCAGACCATAGAATTGAAGATGAATGGGCGGTGCATCAACTCAAAACCACCACTAATTTTTGCACGCGCAACGATTGGATGACATGGTTTGTAGGAGGATTAAACTTTCAGGTTGAGCATCATCTTTTCCCAAAGATCAGTCACGTGCATTATCCTGCTTTGAATAAACTAATCATAGAAACCTGTACAGAGCATCAGGTGCAGTACCATGAGTTTCCTTCTTTTTTAAGTGCGCTTCGTTCTCACATGAACCACTTGAAAGAAACAGCAAGAGCGTAGGAAGTTTATTTTTTGTCGCTAAAATTGAGGTTTTTTAGATTGTGAAATTAAATTATTGCACTTAGTAAAATCAGTTTAATGATGGCGTTCTCTGCGGGCCGGGCTTTCGCCACTCGCTTCCCGCCTAATCCATCTCAATAGTAATAACAAACTGACAGCGGCGGAAGAGCTCAGACAATGGCTCAATCCCTAACGCAAAAAACAGCAAGAGTCTGGCGCAAGAGCAACATGAATTATCAAAGCCCTTGTACGGTGGACGTCCAGGAAAAGAGCGAATTGGGAAAGACATTCTTATCAATTAACTACGCAAAGCATAAAGTATACGCAATGTCTTTTTCAATTGCTTTTGGTGGCTGGCTTTTCTTTTGTTTCTTTTCTTTTGGCAGAGCAAAAGAAAAGAAAAAGGCTGGCATGAAAAATAATGTCATCATTTAAAACTTATAATACCATAAATAAGGCTATAAACGGATAGTGGAATTTCTTATCTTCGGATATGTCAATACCTGATTCCATTATAAAAAAAGTAAAGATCGTAACTGTTCATTCAGAAACACCACAGTCTAAAACATTTGTACTGGAACCATTAGACGGCTGGCAACCGGAGTATCAGCCGGGACAATTTCTCACCTTCGTCTTTCAAACACCTTACGGTCAAAAGCGGCGCTCCTACTCCATCTCGTCCGCTCCGGAACTGGGAGAACCGTTAAGCATCACCGTAAAAAAAGTAGACAACGGAGAATTTTCACGCTTCATGGTCTATCAAGTTAAAGAAGGCGACATTCTGGATACATCAGGTATAAGTGGTTTCTTTCAATTGCCGGCAGAGACTCTTAAGATCGAACAATTTTTCTTTTTGGCTGCCGGCAGTGGTATTACGCCATGCTTCTCTCTCATCAAAACAATTTTAGCAAGCGGCACACAACAGGTGGTGCTGATCTACAGCAATAAGTCAGAAGAAGATACCATTTTTTTACAGGCATTACTGAACCTGCAACAAAAATACAAGGATCGTTTCACTGTTCGTTTTTTATTCAGCAATCGCTTCAGCGTATACCACAGTCGCCTGAGCAAATGGCTTTTGTTGCATCTCTTGCAGGAATACCCAATCATCTCCAAAGACAAAGCCTACTTTTACTTGTGCGGCCCCTTTGATTACATGCAAACCATACGCATTACTTTGTTGGGTGAATCTATTCCAGCAGCGCATCTTGTCAAGGAAGATTTCAGTTCGCTTCCAAGACTCGCCATCCCAAGGCCTCCGGATACATTGGCGCATCAGGTTATGGTTAGACTTCCTCATCAAAATCTTCAGTTGCAAGTACAATACCCGCAATCGATTTTGGCCGCCGCCAAAGCGCAGCAAATTGACTTGCCTTACAGTTGCGAAGCTGGGCGATGCGGCAGCTGTGTAGCTACTTGTACCAAGGGCAAGGTCTGGATGGCTTACAACGAAGTACTGACAGACCAGGAAATTGCCAAAGGCAGGATACTGACTTGCCAAAGTTTTCCTGTTGACGGTGACGTAGAAATTTCCTATCCTGAATTATTTTAGAAATCCGGCACACCGATTGAAAAGATTAAGACATGACTTTTACCACTACCTCTTCCACCCGACGTACACCATTCCTTAAAAACAATTGGATCAAACTATACCTGCTGGTATTTATCAGTATATGGACTTATACGTTCATCGTTACTCCCGACCTCAACAATTGGTTATTGGAAAACACATTGGTGGTTCTTTTTCTCATTCCTCTTATTCTCACTTACAGAAAATATCCCCTGAGCGATCTCAGTTATTTGTTGATTGCTTTATTTCTTTGTGTACATGTTTACGGTTCCACTTACACCTATGCAGAAAATCCACTGGGCGATTGGTTAAAAGAACTCTTCGATACCAAGCGCAATCAATACGATAGAATCGTACATTTTAGTTTTGGCTTTCTGCTTGCTTATCCGATGCGCGAATTATTTCTGAATATTTTTAAATTAAAGAAATGGTTAACCTGGGTACTACCGGTTGAGATCTCTCTATCCATTGGTGCAGCCTATGAACTCATTGAATGGGCTGTGGCAGATATCTTTTTTAAAAATCAAGGCGCCGCATACCTTGGAACCCAAGGAGACGTATGGGATGCGCAGAAAGATATGTTCCTTGCTTTCGCTGGAGCTTTAATTGCCATGATTACACTAGTCCTAATCAAAAAGATCAGAAGATAATGAATCTACTTTTAGATTTGAAGTTTATTTAGACAGTGTAGTTATAAAACATTAATAGCTCTTAGAATAAGTATGACTTCTTTAATAAGGGCGTTCCCTTCGGGCCGGGCTTTCGCCACTCGCTTCCCGCCAATTCATCCTAATAATTACAGCAGCTAAAACAGTGGCGGGAGAGCTCAGACAATGGCTCAATCGCTAACGCAAGCCACCTACTTTTAGAACATTTTTTCTGTTAAGCAAAATATTAATACTTCCATTTTTTTTTATCAACCAAATCTTAGTAATTAGAACTATGAATATCTGGCGGACTGTTTTATTGATTGGATTAGGTGGAGGAATCGGCAGCATAGCCCGCTACCTGACCGCTCTATATGTACAGAAACATTATGCAGGTGTATTTCCATTGGCTACCTTAATGATCAATATATTCGGAAGCTTACTCATCGGTATTTTATTTGGTTGCATGGAGCGCTACCAATGGAGCAATCCTGATTTGAAATTTTTATTCATCATCGGTTTCTGTGGTGGTTATACTACTTTTTCTGCTTTCGCTATCGAGAATGTCAACCTCATGCAAACCAACCAGACCGCTGCGGCTTTTGCATACATCGGTTTGAGTGTTATACTGGGCTTAGCGGCCACGTGGGCAGGATTGAGTTTGGTGAAGGTAATTTAATATTGAGATTGAATACTCCATACTCTCGTTCGCACTCCATACTGTCTTACCCCTAAATCCCCTAAAAGGGACTTTTGAGAGCACAGAAACAGAGCGAAGTGTTTACACTGTTTCTCCGCTCTGTTTCTGTTTCTTCTTTAGACTGGGTGTCAGGTCTTCAGACCTGATACGGATGGAGTTAACGCTGACTATCTGCTATTGTCCAACAGTGTCAGGTTTGAAAACCTGACACCAAAAAAACAACAAGTATTGGATTTCCTTAACTTAACGACATTGCCCTAAATGGGACTTAACTTTATTGTTATTTTCTTTTTATAAACATGCTGTCCCTAACGGGACAAGCTCTGAAGAATTCCATGGCAATAAATATTATTTGACTGCGTTAAAGATTCAACAAGCAATTTTAGGCTTAGGGATGAGCAAGGACAGCTCTCCCGCCTTGAAGCTTACATGTGGATATACCGCTTGCTACGGGAAGCCGCAGCGAAGCGGAGCCTGAAGCAGCCCGACCCCACGTAAGATGATGAATTGACCGTATCGCTTAACGTGGGGGAATCCCCTCATTATAAACAGCAACTCTTTCATTCACTCACTAAATAAAAAAACACTCTAAACCCTACCCCTATGAAACGCACACTTCAATTTATATTTTTGTTTTGCATAGGCATTTTACTCTTCACAGCCTTTCAAGTGAAACTTCATCAAGCTGATCCTGTTTACAAAACAGGTGATATCATTTTTCAAAACTCTCATTCTTCTCAAAGCGAAGCCATCAAGCTGGCTACACATTCCAAGTTTAGTCATGTGGGAGTCATCGTCATCAAAAATAAACAAGCTTTTGTATTAGAAGCGGTGGAACCTGTTTCTCTCACACCCCTTAAAAAATGGATCGCTCGTGGTGATCAAAGTTATTTTGAAATCAAACGACCGAAACAAAACTTACCTTCCACTCCTGCTGTTCAAAAAAAGCTGGACAGTCTGCAAAATTTTTACCTCAGCAAACATTACGACATTCCTTTTCAATGGACAGACGATAAATTATACTGTTCAGAATTGGTATGGAAACTCTATCAAAAAGTATATGGTATAGAACTCTGTGCGACACGTCAACTAAAAGAATTCGACCTAAGCAGCTCTCTTGTAAAAATGGCGTTGCAACAACGTTATGGTACAGCCATCCCAATGAATGAACAAGTAGTTTCTCCGGAAGATCTTTATCAATCGTCTTTGCTGCAATCGATAAAGTAAACTAATGATATATTAGTAGCGTAAAGCATGGTGCGGATGGGGTCCACGAAAAGAGCGAATTTTAGAAGACCTGTTACAAATTAACTTCGTGAGCCATCCAGATCTACAAGGTCTTCTAAAATTGCTTTTCGTGGCTCCCTTTTCTTTTGTTTCTTTTCTTTTGGGTGAGCAAAAGAAAAGAAAGAGGCTTGTACGAAGAGAAAACTAATAGATAGCAAGAGAAACTTTCATCTGATTGTAAATCGTTTATTTTTTATTTACATTAATTAAATATAAAATCTAACGGTTATGAAAAATGCACTGCTGATCTTACTTCTTATTTCTATGTTGGCTGCTTGCGGCGGATCTAAAAACGGCTTGCACAGCCACAAATCCAAGCGCCCGCCTTGCGGAAAATAATCGCTCTAGCTCTTTTTCTTCCTTGCAATTCATCTGTTGAATTAAAAGCTATACACTACGGTGTAGCTGTTGTCGTTTTTGGTATATTCAACGGTCAATCATCCTGCACTCCATGACTCTCAATGATCCTGTTTTGGTGGATCTGCTTAAAAAAGCATACTCCGCCGAAAAAGCTGCCGCCTTCGCCTACCAGGGACATGCCAACTCTGTAAAAAATAAACTAGAGAAAAGCGCCATACACCAAATTGAAGTAGACGAATGGAACCATCGCACCGAAGTGCTGGAGATCATGCATCAATACAATATTCCAGTATCCAAATGGTATGAGTTGAGGTTTTATCTGATCGGGAAAATCATTTCTGCCAGTTGCTATGTCATTGGACGTTTCATGCCTTTTTACTTTGCCGGTCGACTGGAAAGCGGAAACGTTTGCGAATACTTTCGAATAAAGCAATTTTTTAATTCCTTGAACATCACAGCACATGATACCATTTTATATGAAATGGGAATAAAGGAAAAAGAACATGAAATCTATTTTCTGGAAGTCATTAAAAACGATAAACTTTTACCTTTTTTTGAAAAACTATTTGCCTGGGGAGGACAAAGCTTTAATAACATAGACCTCAATAAAAAATACCCTGTAGAAGAATCGGACCATTACTGCAAAAAATAAGAACTTCTTTGCTTCTTCCCTGTATTCTCTTTACTTGCCAAAGCAAAATAACAACCTGAATCTTATCTCTCATGCGCTTATCTTCTTTTCTCTTGATTAGTTTTTTATGCTTGGGGACAGGTATACTGAATGCCCAAAATACCACCATCAATTTTGATGTCATTTATGATGGTAAATCCATCGGCACATTGACTGCATCCAAAGAAGTGGCAGGCACGAAAGTCGTTAAAAACCTGCGCAGCAATACCGATGCAAAAGTATTGATGCTGAGCGTACATGTTGAATCTGAGGTGCATGTAAAAACAGAAGCTGAAATCCTGACCAGCGCAACCGCCTACCGTCATGCCAACCGCGGAGCAGAAGACATCCAGACCACTACCGTAAAAGGAGCGGGTAATACCTATGACATCGTTAAAAACGGAGAAAAAATTCAATTGACACATGTCGGAATTAAATTCTGTGTAACGGATCTTTATTTTACGGAGCCCTTAGGCATCACGAAAGTTTATTCGAATACCTATGGTACTTTTCTAAACATAAAATATGTAAGTAAAGGTGTTTACATGATTACTTTACCTGATGGTAAGACGACTACGTTTACTTATGTCAACGGAAAACTTACCCAGGCGGTAGCGACCATGAGTTTGGGTAACATTCTTTTCAAAAGAAAATAAATAATAAGGGAATTCAGTGGTTATGATAAGAATGACCTAAATTCTCTTTATACTAAATTATTATTTATTTTTTTCGTGTGCACTAACCGTAAAACACTTTAAGCACCACCTTAACCAAAGCCCTCAAATCTTATGATAATCCATTTTTTTATCTGTTTAGTACTGATGTCATTTGCTACCAAAGAGTATAATTAAACCTACAGTTAACTGATTATCAATATTTTAATTTTTAAAATACCAGTTTTTTAGGTTACTTAAAGCTTTAATCAGGTATTACTGATTAAGAAACCGCTAAAACAACAATTTCCCCTATGCACATCCTTTCAAGCTTGAAAAGCACGCTTTTAATTGTTCTTATTTTCGCTTGTCCTACCCTAGCTTTGGCAGGCACAACATACACCGTCAATGTATTGACAGACGTTGCTACCGGGGCCGGTACATCCGGTTCTTTGCGCTATTGCATCACAACAGCCAACGCCACAGCCGGAGCAACGGCAGCCGCGCCGCACATCATTCAATTTGCAGCCGGTGGTACAGGAACAATTACTTTAGGTTCAAACTTACCGACATTTACTACACCAATATTTATAGACGGCGGCACTACAGTTCCGGCTTATACCTTCTGGAATCCGAAAGTACGATTGGTAGGTTTTTCCATGTTGTTTAACAATGCGGGCGGATCAGACAGTCACTTGAAAGGATTGGTATTTAGTAATGGCACTCCGCATGCTATTGACATTAATGGAGTGAACAACCTTTTAATTGAAGAATGCTTCATTGGTACAGACCTTGCAGGAGCAGCAGGTGAAGGAACAGCCAATCATGGTATTCTCGTTCAATTAAATACTGGAATGACGGTAAAAAACTGTATCATTTCAGGTCATGGCGCACACGGAATCCTTGCCATCAGCAGTGCTAATCTTACCGTAATAGGATGCCATATCGGTGTCAACAAAGCCGGTAATGCAGCCATTGCAAACGGTGCCTTTGGTATTTTATTATTAGATGCCAGTAACAATGCCCGAATCGGCGGGCTGGCAGGTGGTACAACGGATTCCATGAACGTGATTTCAGGAAACGGCCAGGTAGCCATAGGATTGCAGGGTACAGCCAAAAGCAATATACGTGTCATAAGAAATTACATTGGAGTGAATAAAGCAGGTAATGCCGCTTTGGGCAACCAGTTTGGGATCAACGATGCTGGAACCGTAACTACTTTTCTGGTAAAAGGTAACGTGGTATCAGCCAGCACGGCGCAGGGTATGTACTTTCTAAATACAGTTGGTCTTGTGATCAAAGGAAATTACCTGGGCGTCGATGCAACAGGAATGACTTCCATTCCTAACGGCTCCAACAGCCTGGACTTAAACGGTGCAAACGGTGCCATCATCGGTGGATCTGCTGCAGGAGAAGGGAACGTTTCTTCAGGAACAGGCGGACCTGGACAACATGGTA
>JACMQM010000239.1 GCA_014376985.1 Cytophagaceae bacterium
GAGGTTAATTTATTCTGGAGCGCGCACATTGTGCATCATCAGTCAGAAGAATATAACCTGACCGTTTCCGCACGCATCACAGTTTTCCAAGCCCTCATTAGAAATATTTTCTGGTGCATCATGCCCTTACTTGGTTTCCAAACTAAAATGGTAGCCATCATGTTGCTGGTGCACGGAGCTTATTCGTTCTTTACTCATACACGTGTAGTCGGGAAATTAGGCTTCTTAGAAAAAATATTGGTAACGCCTTCGCATCATAGAGTTCATCATGGTTCTAATGAAGGTTACCTGGATAAAAACTATAGTGACATGTTTATCTTTTGGGATAAACTATTTGGTACCTATGCAGAAGAAACAGAAGAAGTAAAGTATGGATTAACTGCTCCGCTGAAATCTCACAGCTTCCTTTGGCAGCACTTTCATTATGTAGCAGAGTTGCTCGTGTTTACTTATCGCACAGAAGGTTTTAAAAACAAACTTAAAGTATTGTTTGGCAAACCAGAGAAAGTACCACACTATGTGCGTGGATCTGTTGAACGGGCATTACTTATTCAGAAGTCTTATCATAAAATTCCTTTGTCAAGAAATAGCAAATGGTACATTGGAGTGCAAATTCTAATCAGTGTTTGCATTCTCATTTACTTGACTGAATGGAGAGAAATAGCAGGAACTTTCACTACCACTGTTTTATTCTTTGTAGTGTTGATTACATTAATCAATTGCGGAGCGATACTAGAACAAAGGAGATGGGTATTTTACCTGGAGTTTATCCGTTTGCTTTCGGTTGAAATATTATTGATCTATTTCTTCCCTTCTGTAGTATCTGTCTTGATTGTCAGTGTGGCAGTCTATGGATTTCTTCATTACTTTTCTACACTTAAAAAATTATACTTTAAGCATATCTATGGTACACTATCAGCAGTGAATGAAGAGGAGGCGACTTACTCCTATTAAAAAGAGAGTGTAGAAACAGAGCGGAGAGCGAAGGTTTTTCTTGTCATGAATAAAATCCGCAAGTCTATGAACAGACTTGCGGATTTAGTCAAAAAAACAATTATTCTGCTGTCACTAATTCACCACGCAATTGACGAACGGCGCTCACCATATTTTTCAAAGCTGCTTCTGTTTCCGGCCATTTGCGCGTTTTCAAACCACAATCTGGATTCACCCAAAGGTTTTGTTTAGGAATCACATCCAATGCTTTATTGAGCAAGTATAAAATTTCTTCCGTAGAAGGAATTCTTGGAGAATGGATGTCATAGACACCAGGTCCGATTTCGTTTGGATAATTAAAGTTTGCAAAGGCATCGAGCAATTCCATTTGTGAACGGGATGTTTCAATGGTGATCACATCTGCATCCATGTCAGCGATATTGCTGATGATGTCGTTAAACTCCGAGTAACACATGTGCGTGTGAATTTGAGTTTCATCCTTCACTACCGATGCACTGATACGGAATGCTTTCACCGCCCAATTCAGATAAGCAGGCCAGTCCGCTTTGCGAATTGGCAATCCTTCTCTAATGGCAGGCTCGTCAATTTGAATCACTTTAATACCAGCTTTTTCTAAATCAGCCACTTCATCGCGAATAGCCAGAGCAATCTGCATCGTTGTGGTTTCTCTCGGTTGATCGTCTCTCACAAAAGACCATTGCAAAATCGTAACGGGACCGGTAAGCATCCCTTTCATCAACTTCTTGGTTTTGGATTGCGCATACGCTGACCAGTTTACTGTCATAGGCTCCGGACGTTCGATGTCACCGTATATGATCGGAGGTTTTACACAACGGCTGCCATAACTTTGCACCCAACCGTTTTGAGAGAATACATAACCGGCTAATTGTTCACCGAAGTATTCCACCATGTCATTGCGTTCAAACTCACCGTGCACCAACACATCGATCCCCAGATCTTCCTGCCACTTGATCGATTTATCAATTTCTGCTTTGATCATTTGTTCATAATCTGCTTGAGACAAATCTCCTTTTTTAAATTTTGCTCTCAGTGATCTTACATCATCTGTTTGCGGGAAAGAACCGATGGTGGTTGTTGGAAACAAAGGTAAAGCCAAAGCCTTCTGTTGTTTCTTTTGTCGCTCTGGAAAAGTACTGAGACGTCTATCGTCTCTATCTGTTAATGCTTTGACACGTTCTTTCACATGTGTCTTGTGAATCAAAGGAGAAGTCTCACGACTTTGAATGGCTTGTTGATTTACCTTTAAAACTTCTGCCGAAACACTCCCTTCTGCAATTTTTTTTATGTCAATCAACTCGTATATTTTTTGCTTGGCAAAAGCCATCCAATTTTTTATTTCAGGAGTTAATACCTTTTCATCTTTTTCCAACTCCAAATCACAAGGTGTATGCAATAAAGAACAAGATGGAGCAAGGATGATACGTTCCGCACCAATGGCATCGACAGCCTTCTGAATGAAGCCTAAAGATTTTTTGTAATCGTTCTTCCAGATGTTTCTTCCATCAATCACGCCTAATGAAAGTATTCGATTAGAATCCACAAAAGAGGTTGACAAAATATCATTCAACTGTGCAGGACAACGAACTAAGTCCAAATGCAACGCATCTACCGGAAGATTAGTAGCCAGCTGAAGATTATCACCTGTGCAATCAAAATAAGTGGTGAGAATAAATTTCAAACGAGGAAATTTATTGCGCAATGTACCGTAGGCAGCTATATAAGCTTCCCTTTCCTGATCCGTTAAATCCAAAGACAAATAAGGTTCGTCGATTTGAATCCATTCCGCACCCTGGTCTTCTAAGTTTTCTAAAATCTGTGTGTATACGGGAAGGAGATTAGAAAGCAATTCTATGCGATGAAAATCTTTCTCTTTTTCTTTTCCTAACAACAAATAGGAAACAGGGCCAATGATAACAGGCTTCGTTAAAATGCCATGCCGCTTTGCTTCAGAGAATTCCTGAATGGCTTTCGTTGAGAATAAACGGAAAGTCTGTCCCTTATGAAATTCGGGAACGATGTAATGGTAATTGGTATCAAACCACTTGGTCATTTCCATGGCAATAACATCCAGGCCTTTCTTCTGGTATCCTCTTGCCATGGCAAAGTAAAGATCAAGTTCCGTATTGCTCTTGTCGGTAATGATGTCGTGGTACCGCTCTGGTATAGCGCCTACCATGAGTGACATGTCCAATACTTGGTCATAAAAAGAAAAATCATTGGAAGGAATTAAATTCACACCTGCTTCTTTTTGCAGTTTCCAGTTGTAAGCCCTAATGTCGGCAGCGGTATTCAACAAGTCTGTGAGCGATGATTGTCCTGCCCAGTAGGATTCGTTTGCCTTCTTGAGTTCCCGTTGGTTTCCAATACGGGGATAACCAAGGTTATGTGTTATAATTTGCATAGTGATTAGAATATTTTACTATGCAATTTTGACAGATTAGATTTTAAATAAACACTTATATAAAAAACTAAGTAATTAAATCTAATATAAAGCTTATAAATAGTAAATAAATCTAAAAATGAGCTACTTTTGCCTACTCTTTAGATTAATTATCTATGAACGCACTAGATAAAACAGATATCGCCATACTCAAAGCCTTGCAGGAAAATGCGCTGGTCACTACGAAAGAACTCGCCAGCAAACTTCATCTTACTCCTACTCCCGTATATGAGCGCATTAAGCGTTTGGAGCGCGAAGGTTATATTGATAAGTATGTCGCTTTGCTGAACAAACAAAAGCTGCACCGTGGCTTGATGGTCTTTTGCAATGTTTCTTTGAAAGAACATGCGAAAGATGTTGGAAGAAATTTTGTGAAAGACATTGTAGCTTTGCCAGAGATTGTAGAATGCTATAATATATCTGGAGAGTATGATTTCATGTTGAAGATCCTCGTAGCAGATATGCCCGGTTATCAGCATTTCGTGATGAATAAACTGTCGACCATTAAAAACATCGGCAGTGCGCACAGTATTTTTGTGATGGGGGAGATTAAAAATTCTACTTCTTTACCCTTCGAATAAGGAAAGAAGTGACTAGCCAGAAGCTATGAGGTAGTAGAATATTAGTTCTGCCTCCTAGCTTATGGCTCGTCTCGCTATATTTTTAGCCTAGGAAACCTACCACCAAAATCTTCCTTTCCATCTCAAAAAACTTCATTTTAAGGGATTTGTACAACTAACTGAACAGTTTAACACCAAAGATTTTCCTATTTTTTGTGTGATGTGCTTGCTTTTAAATTTATTTATATTCTACTTTGTCTATCGAATTAGTAGAGTTTAAAAAAATCATGCTAATTACAACCATTAAAAAAAGGAGGTACACATGAAAACGGCAACTACATCCACCCTGTCCGCAACACTAACAAAGTTGACAAAACCAACACCGGAAACTTTGTATTCTTTGATCGACAATCTTCAGATCACTGATTACACAGGGAAAAAAAGCGCCCCGCTTAAAAAGGAG
The DNA here is from genome assembly GCA_014376985.1 of Cytophagaceae bacterium. Taxonomy (GTDB): domain Bacteria; phylum Bacteroidota; class Bacteroidia; order Cytophagales; family Cytophagaceae; genus JACMQM01. The sequence goes on from JACMQM010000239.1 coordinate 4,439, forward strand.
AAAACTGCACCGCTATCTATCCTTGAGCTTTATCTTACTTCTATAGAAGGAGGCTCATCCGCTTTATCGTTTCATTCTTTTGATGCAGCGATTTCACTATTGGTAGTAAATTTATTGGAAGAAGGTGACAATGCTGTTACCTACAATTCTCAAAGTTTTTACAACAAACAATTCACACACTGGGGACATTTAGGTATTTCTATTAAAAAACCAGACTATATCAATTTGGAGCAATTCAAAAATCAAGTAGATGAACGTACTAAGTTCATTTACTTAGAAACAGTAAGTGAGCAAAACGAAATTCCTGATTTTAAAAAAATAATTGCTTTCGCAAAAAGTCACAACATTCCAGTAGTCGTAGATAACAGTATCATCGGACCAGGATACGGTTTTAATCCTTTGAAAGAAAAAGCGGATTTAGTTATTTACAACACCAAACACTGGTTATCAAAAGACGCAGGACCGGCGGAAGCATTGATTGTAGAGAGCAATCGCTTCAACTGGTTTACTGATCAATACCCAACACTACAGCATGCAGCAAAAGATCAACTGTTTCAGCATGCTTCAACAGAGGTATTTCCTTCGTTGCTTAGTTTCTTGAGAAAAGACATTCCTAACATCAACTATTCTGAAAGACAAAAAGAGCATTTAACCAATGCTTTATTGAACCTGAAAACTTCTGTATTGAAAAAATACGACATCACTTACGAAGTGGCAAAATGGTTGAAGCAAAACAAGTGGGTAGATCAAATACATTATGTGGGTTCTCACACCAACAACTCACACTTCAAAGCATTGACTTATTTCCAAAACGGATATGGAAACTATTTATCCTTTTCTTTAAGCGGTTTTGATGAAGATTATAAAAAATTCAAAAATCTCATTGAAAGCAAATATGCAAATTCTCCTTTGATTGAGTTCTCTTTCTTAGAAGCAAAAAAAGAAATCGGATTGTATGTTCGCTTTGGAGATTTGAAGACCATTACAGAACTATTACATAAACTGTTTGATGAGCATAAGCCTACAGGCTACTCTACTTTATTTTTTAATTAATTCCTACACGATCTATTTTTCATGCCGCACCTTCAACAGGTGCGGCATTCTTATTTATACTTCTAAATTAAATCTATTTATATTCTATGGCAATAAGTAGGTCTTTGATGCGTTACAAAATCAAACGAACCGACCTATGTAAAAACGCTCTACCTGTTTAATACTTTGTATTTTGTTCCACTTTAAACTAACAGGTTATGAAAAAGGTAATTATTTTCTCATGCATCGCCATGAGCATGTCACTCGCCTGCGTTGCGCAACAAAAATCATCTTCTAAAGGTAAAAATGGTGGTTACGCTTATTGTGACGAACCTACTTACAAGCTAGACCGTCGATTAGCAGCTGCTCAGACAGCGACTACAGATAACGGAGGTGCTTCAGGAGCTGGAACAGGAGCTAGTTATGGTTCTACTTATTACAGAGGCATTGCTTACAAAAATGCCGGCTTGAAAGCTAAAAATAAATCAAAAGAGAGTACATCGCCGCTTGCAATGAAGGAAACGGAATAGTGCATAAATAGTTTATAAAACAAACGCAGCCCTAATAGTTTATCAGGGCTGCGTTTTTGTGAGCGGTGAGCAGTAAACAGTGAGCTTCTTTTTTTATTTCGCTTACTGTTTACTGCTTACCGTTCACTCTTCATGCTTACAAATCAAACAACCTTTTCGTCTTCACCTCTGCCTTCAACTCACTCAACATAGAATACAGCCCGAAATATGTTCTGTTGATGTATAATGAATGTCTTGATCCTCTGGCTACTTTTGAATCTCTTACTTCTTTCAGATTAGACAAGTAATCCATGTAAGCATAAATGTCATTGAAGTACGATGCATTACCGAAATCGAACGTCTCTTGAGTAAAAGGTAAGGTGAACATATCAATCATTTGTTTGAATAAGCCAGAGAAGAAAATGATTTCTTTTTCGTTGTCTTGCTCATGAATCATTTCTAAGGTGGTGTAGATTTGACGCACTTTTTTTTCGTCTTTGTAAATCTCCTGATTGGTCAAGGCGAAATAATTTTCATAGAACTCATCGGGGATTTCTTTTACACAACCAAAATCAAAGATCGCCAACGTACCATTTTCCCTCATCAGAAAATTACCTGGATGAGGATCGGCATGTACTTTTTTCAATTGATGAATTTGAAAATCATAGAAATCCCACATGGCCTGTCCTATTTGATTTCTGATTTCCTGTGAAGGATTCGTGAGAAGAAACTCTTTCAAGTGCATTCCCTCCAGCCAATCCATGGTAATGATGCGCGAAGAGGACCATTGCGGGTAATACACAGGAAAAACCAAGTGAGGGATATGAGCGCATTGCGTAGTCAGTTCTATGGAGCGACGCACTTCCAATTCATAATCCGTTTCTTCCAATAATTTGGTTTCTATCTCATTAAAATATTTATTCATCTCCACTTCCTTCAGGCCTACCAGGCGAATGGCAAAGGGCTTCACCAATTTCAAATCAGAGCTCACACTATTGGCAACGCCTGGGTATTGAATTTTAACTGCCAGTTGTTTTCCTTCTTTGGTGGCTTTATGCACTTGCCCAATAGAAGCGGCATTTGCAGCATGCAAGTCAAAAGTGTCATAAAGCGCTTGTGGCGTTTTGCCCAGCGTCTTCATAAAAGTATTGATGACTAAAGGAAACGATAATGGAGGAGCACTGTATTGTGCCAGAGAAAATTTATCGACATAAGCCTGCGGCAGCATGCCTCTGTCCATGCTGAGCATCTGCGCTACCTTCAGCGCACTACCCTTCAGATTGCTAAGGGTTGCGTAAATGTCTGCTGCATTGTCTGCATGCAGTTCGGAATTGTCTCTGTCCGGATCAAGGATTTTCTTGGTGTAATGCTTGACATAATTTCCACCTATTTTAAGACCGGTGCTTACGAATTTGGAAGCACGCTCTACTTTACCGGTAGGTATAGAATGTTGTTCTTTCATGGTGGTTGGTTTAACTATCTTTTGGATTGAAAAATAAATTTACCGAAGTCCAATAAGGTATCGAACGTATTTTCGCTGACCAGTTTAAAACTTAAGTTTACCGCCTTTTCTATTGCCGCATCCGTTTGTTCAAACTCGCTGCTTTCATCATCGATCCAGTAATTCAAGACAAAAAGTAATTGAATCCAAAATCCATGAACATATTTATCCGAAATGTATTTACGTCCCTTTACCTCCTTGGTCTCTTCGCCTTCGCGCAGCAGTCCGTTTACGTAGTCATGAAAAGCAAGACGCAAGGTACTTAGATTATCTGCCCTTAAATCTCTGAAAGAAAAACTTTTCTTCCTTTGTAGAATGAAGCTTCGCATTTTCAATAGGTTTTGAACCCACATGAAATAGAACGCTAATAATTTTTCTCTGGAAGAATAACCGGCATACACAGGATCATTGTAAAGTTGTTCCAGTGTTTCCTGAAACTTAGACAGCCATACATCTTTTTCTACGGCTTTCAATGAAGCATATTGTACATAGAAAGCTTCTTCGCTTTCATTCAATAGTTTTGCCAATTCAAACACAGAATAAGGTTCTCTGCCGTGTTCCAGGTTGAATCGAACATAAGTGTCTCTAATGATGTTTTTTTCCATGGGAAGAAGGGAGAAAGGTTGGATAATCTTACAACAAATCCAGAACGTAAAAGTTCTTCCAGTGGTATTGATTTTACAAGAGAAGGCAAAAAAATAGACGGTCTTTTACAGACAGCCTACCTCTCCTATTTATTGGAGAATTAATGCACTATAAAAACGGAAGGAAGTCGCTTACATTGGCTCTCTTAGTAAACGAATCTGGAAAATGAACGTATTTGACTTTTCCATCTTTTCCAATCACATACAAAGCCGGAACTGGGTTGGCTTCTTCGTTGGTCATGTCTTCTTTTAAAAGGGTATTATACTTAAAACAAACCTTTTTATTATAATCCATCAGGAGCGGAAAAGTAGCTCCTGTTTTTTCTATACTTTTCTGAACGGCCGATTCTGCTTGTGGGCTGACACCTACTATTTGTGCTCCTTTTGCTTTGATCAAGGATAAACTGTCCTGGTAGTTTCTCATGTACTTTACACAAAACGAACACCATTGCCCACGGTAAAAAAAAACCACTACAGGTCCTTTTTCAAGTGCTTTAGAAAGTTTGAAGACTTTCTCGTTTTGATCGGTCAAACTAAAATCGGGAGCAACATCTCCTACTTTTAATCCAAATACTTCTTCCTGAGCCGAAGCGCTCAGTAGACCGGCAAAGAAGAAAAAGCACAGTGTAACTAATTTTTTCATGTTGTTTTGTTTAGAGGAGAATAATAATGAAGATAAGGATTATACGCAATCAGGCAAAAAGATGGCTGAAAGATGTCGGATAAAAATTGCTGTTTTAAAGTAGATTAAGCCTTTTTATTGTAGTTGAGTAGCGAAAAGGATGTACGGTGATTTCATTTATTGAGCATTTAAAAAAGGTTTGTGGCGGAATAATCGCTAGGTGTTATTACCAACGTCTGCCCCTAAATCCCCTAAAGGGGACTTAAACAAGAATGAAGAGCGGAGAGCGAAGTATGTAGACTATTTCTATGCTTTGTTTCTGCTCTTTTTTTAAAAGTCTCCTTTAGAGGATTTAGGGCCAGACCGTTACTTATTAGCAATCCTACCCGACAAAATTCTAAAGCGAACAAACATCAACAAGGCGGCAATAAACAAACCAATAGTAAATCCATACCAGATTCCCCGAGCGCCCATGCCGTGATAAAAAGTAAGCCAATAGCCGATCGGCAATCCAATGATCCAGTAAGCCAACAAGGCAATCACTGTTGGAGCGACTACATCGCCTATACCTCTTAAAGCACCAATTCCAATCACTTGTATACCATCTGCTAATTGAAAAACAGCTGCGATGATTAATAAGCTGGCTGTTGTTTGAATAATATCTACTTCCGCTACAAACAAAGCAGGCAGCTCGAAACGGAATATGACAAACAGCACACTGATGCTCAACATGAATACACTGACCATGGCAAAGGCCACCATGCCCGCCTTGCGTATTTCCTTTAAATTTCCTGCACCCCATTCGTAGCCTACTCTTACAGAAACAGCAGCGGTCAAGCCTGTAGCAGCCATATAAGAAGTAGCAGCCAGGTTGAGTGCAATGTGGTGAGAGGCAATGGCCGTCGTGGAATTTAACCAGCTGATAAATATAGCACCCAATCCGAATACTGCTGATTCCATCGAGAGTTGTATACCAACTGGAAAACTTTTTCTTAACAACACTTTCATTACAGACCAGTTAAATGGATCGTACCAAAAATTTTTAAAATAGTGATTGAGCGAAGAAGCATACCAAACATAGCCTGCCATCATCAACGCCATGACGATGCGAGAAAGAACAGTACCGATCGCAATTCCATTTAATCCCATTTCCGGGAAGCCGAATTTGCCGTACATAAAAAACCAGTTTAAAATGACGTTTAAAAATGTTCCGAACAAACTAATGTACATGGCTGGAGCCGTGCTGAACAACCCTTCGGCATACTGACGGAAAGATTGATAAACCATAGCTGGAAGTATGGATAAAGCAATGACATGTAAAAACGGAATGGCCCGATCCAGCAATAGTGCATTGGTCGTAAATAAGGTGATGTACGAAGCGCTGAAATACAACATAGCGGTGAGTACGATACCGGCAAACACATTCATGTATAAACTTTGCCAAAACAAAGCACGTATATGTTTTTCGTCATTCTCTCCATGTGCCTTGGCAATCAAAGGCGACGTACCGCTGGAGATACCAATGCCAAAAAATAAAAACGGAAAATAGAAAGCAAAAGCAAAAGAAGCAGCGGCTAAAAACACACCACCCAATTTACCAGCCATGTAAGTATCCGCTAAACCAACCGTCATGTGACCCAATTGTGCCAATGTAACAGGATAAGCCAATAGTAATAATTTCTTGATGTGTTGAGGATAAGTCGTGCTGCTCATGTCTTCCTTCTTCGATGCTATTCGCTACTTTTTCTTCTTTCTAATTCTTTCTTTAGCAATTCCAGTTCTCTACCCGACTGACCCGATATTGATTTATTTTCGTTGGCTCTTCTAAACAGATAAAGCAAACTCAGTTCCATTGGACCAAAAGGGAGATACTTTGCTACTCTATATCCTTGCGCGGCTAGGTTAAACGTGAGGTGATCACTCATGCCGTACAACTGTGCGAAACAAATCAGTTCACTGCTCTTTTCTATTTTATTCATCTCCATGAAATCCATGGCAAACGCTACACTGTCTTCGTTGTGCGTACCGAGACAAAGCGCAATATCGTGCGACATACAAAAACCGATGGCCGAATCGAAGGCTTTATCTGTCTCCTTCTTTGTTTTCCAAATCGGGCTTTCATAACTCAATTGAACTGCACGTTCATTTTCTTTTTCCATATAAGCGCCACGCACCAATTTCACTCCAGCGATGAAAGATAATTTCCTTGCTCTTGCTGCGAGCTGTTGCAGACGTATCGGCATGTCTCGTCGGTACATCTGACAGGTATTGAAAATCCAGGCCTGTTCTGTATTATAAAGATACATAGCAGACATTACCCATTCATCCACTACATCTTGAATCCAGCTTTCTTCCGCATCAACCATGACACGTACTCTGGCATTCACAGCGGTAGAAAAGATACGATGAACCCGTTGATCCAAAAGTTCCCATTCTTTTTGTTCGGTCTCTGATAACTCGGCACCCTGCTGTGTTTTGATCAACAAATCAATCGATCCCAAGGCCGTAACTTTAAAAACAGCGAATGAAATGGCGCTTTCTTCGCCTGCGAGTTTTATCGTTCGTAATATTTGAAGCATCGATTCATCAAAAGCTTTTTGGCCCTTCTGCCCCTCTGCGACGTAGTCAGGAATGCTATAAACATCGAAATGCTGTAGTTTTGAGATCGTTTTTTGACACTCTTCGAGTGTCTCTCCTCCGCAAAACTGCTTGTATAAAGTACTTTTTATAACTTTTTTAAGTCCCAGAGGCAGTTTCAATGCTGTTTTTATCAAATAAGTCCCTATCTTTGTAAGCTCGGGGAAGCCCATTAATCGAAAAAGCCAGTACGCTCGAAGCAACTGTTTCTTTGATTTAGAGCGGAACGCGATTTCGGTATCGTTAAATAAACTATTCATAGGAAACTTGAACGTAAAGGAACAGGTTCTTATTGAAATAAAAAAACAAACAAACAGAGAGGAATAGATTATGAAAGTTGATCTTCAAGTGAATCCCATTGAAACATGGGCAAAGACGACACACAAGCCTTTGATCATTGCAGGACCGTGCAGCGCAGAAACTCCTGAACAATTGTTTGCAACTGCTAAGCAATTGAAAGAGTTAGGTAAAGTAGATGTACTTCGCGCAGGTATATGGAAACCCCGTACAAGACCAAATGCTTTTGAAGGCTCTGGCGAAGAAGGCTTGAAGTGGTTTGCAGATGTGAAAAAAGAGTTAGGGATGATGATTGGTACAGAAGTGGCCAACCCTGAACATATAGAATTAGCATTGAAATACGGCGTGGACGTATTGTGGATCGGAGCCCGTACGACGGTGAGTCCTTTCGCGATACAAGAAATGGCGGATGCTTTACAAGGTGTAGACATACCGGTATTGATCAAGAATCCTACTCACCCTGAGCTAGGTCTTTGGATCGGAGCATTTGAGCGTTTCCACAGAGCAGGTATTAAAAACTTAGCAGCTATCCATCGTGGATTCTCTACGATTGATAAATCTAAATTCCGTAACGTTCCAACCTGGTCTATTCCGATCGAATTGAAACGTATTGCTCCACAAATTCCCATCATTTGTGATCCAAGTCACATCGGTGGTAAGAGAGATTTGATTTTCGACATCTCTCAAAAAGCGATGGATCTTGGTTTCGATGGTTTGATGATTGAAACACACATCGATCCCGACAAAGCATGGAGTGATGCAGATCAACAAGTAACTCCGGCTAGATTAGGCGAAATCTTGCGTGATTTGAAAATCCGTGAAGTAACCAGCGATAATCAATCTTTCAATGATAGTCTTGATGATTTGAGAGGTAAAATTGATAGCCTGGACAGAGAGTTGATCGAAGTATTAACTTCCCGCATGGCCATCGTTGAAAAAATAGGTGAATTCAAAAAAGAAAACAACGTAACGACACTACAAGTCAATCGTTGGGATGAGATCATGAAGAATCTAACTTCATTGGCTCAGAAAATGAACTTGAGTGAGACGTATGTAGAAGACTTATTCAAAATCATTCACGAAGAGTCTATTCGCAAGCAGACAGAAATCATGAAAGCGATAGAAAGCAAAGCTTAATCGCATTCAACTATAGTAATGAGTCCCGCTCCTTTGGCGCGGGACTTTTGTTTTGGAGAATAATGTAAATTAGACAATAATAATAAGTTAGATGAACTTATTATTATTGTCTTTGAGAAATCCTTCTTGATTAGTGTAAGGGCGTTCCCTTCGGGCCGGGCTTTCGCCACTCGCTTCCCGAAAGCAGCCGTCCTTTTCATTCGAGCTTTGATGTCGGGAGAGCTCAGACAATGGCTCAATCCCTAGCGCGCATAATAACGACTCATTGATTTATACACAACCTTAAATATGCGTCAAGGATTGAGCGAAAAGCCCGAAGGATGCGTTTAAGCCGGACTTGCAGCGAAAGCCCGACCCCGCACCAAATTATATTATTAACATTAACCTATCCAGCGGGGACACCCCCGATTGAATAGATTAAAATAACATCAATATCTTTATGCCTTCACAAATTATATATAGTGAAAATCCTCAAGAAGATTTATTGAAATTCCTAAAAGATAAGTCTGACTTCGGAGTAATAATAGTAGATGAAAATACTAAAAAGCATTGCTTGCCTTTTTTTGAAATTTTTTTAACTAATAGCAGAAAATTCTACGAACCAATTGTTATTAAATCTGGAGAGGAGAATAAAACATTAGACACATGTCAGTATATATGGTCCGAGATGACCAAACATAATCTTGATAGAAATTCTTTTGTAATAAATCTTGGAGGAGGAGTAATTGGAGACATGGGTGGTTTTTGCGCAGCAACTTACAAAAGAGGCGTATCATTCATACAAATCCCAACGACATTATTATCTCAGGTTGATGCAAGTATCGGAGGTAAATTAGGTATCGATTTCGATCATTATAAAAATCACATTGGTGTATTCAAAGAACCTGAAGCGGTTATCATTTGCTTTGACTTTTTAAAAACTCTAGATCCAAGAGAACTAAGATCTGGTTTTGCTGAAGTTATAAAACATGCACTGATTGCTGACGTAACAGCATGGAATAAAATCAAAGGACAATCCTTATCAGAACAGAAATGGAATGAAGTCATTCCACATTCCGTTAAAATAAAATCCAACATTACGACCGAAGATCCAACTGAAAAGGGATTACGCAAAGTACTTAACTTTGGTCATACACTCGGCCACGCTGTAGAAAGCTACTTTCTAGAAAAAGGTAATCGTATCTTGCATGGAGAAGCCATAGCAATTGGAATGATAATGGAAGCATTCTTATCTGCAGAAAAAGAATACATTTCTAAAGACGAATTAAAAGAAATAGAAACGTATATACTATCCATTTATGGACATGTAGCTATACCTACTTCTGCGTTCGAAGAAATCCTAACACACACCTTACAAGATAAAAAAAATGAACAAGGATTAGTTTTGTTTTCTTTATTGAAAAAGATTGGAGAAGCAAATTATAATATTCCAATCAATGAAATCCTAATGAAAAAATCTCTAACCTATTATAACTCGTTGACAAAATAATGGACAACGTTACGCTTACAAACATCTCTCTTGCCAAACACAAAGGGCAAATCAAAGGAGCCATCACTCCTCCTTCTTCTAAAAGCGAAAGCAATCGTGTATTAGTGATCCATGCTTTGGCAGGAAAAGAAGGCGAACTACAAAACCTATCGAATGCACGTGATACGCAAACGATGATTCGTTTGCTTCAAAACGACAGCGATGAAACATGGGACGTCCTGGATGCCGGCACTACCATGCGTTTCCTTACGGCTTACTCTGCGGTGAGTGGAAAGAAAAGAATCATGACAGGAACCATGCGCATGAAAGAGCGTCCGATTTTATTGTTGGTGGATGCGTTGCGCACATTGGGTGCTGACATTTCTTACCAAGAGAAAGACGGTTATCCTCCGATGCTCATTAACCCTTTTGATCCTCAACAAGTAAAGACCAACACACTCACGATTCGTGGAGACGTAAGCAGCCAATACATCACCGCTTTGCTGATGATTGCTCCTTTGCTTCCACAAGGATTGAAATTAGAATTGACCGGAAAGATCGGATCGAAACCTTATATCGCAATGACTTTGCAATTGATGCAAAAGTTTGGCGTAACGGCTACATGGGAAGGCAGTACCATCACTGTACCTCATCAACAATATAAAGGCGCTACTTACAGTGTCGAATCCGATTGGTCTGCAGCCAGTTATTGGTTTAGTATTGCCGCCTTGGCTCCTGAAGCGGACTTCTTTATCAAAGGGTATAAATCAGATTCACTGCAAGGTGATCGCGTGATTACTTCCATCATGGAAAAGATGGGTGTTAAATCTACGTTCACCAATGATGGATTGCATTTGGAAAAAATTGAAGGTTTTGTAGCGAAGCCATTCGAACAAGATTTCACAGACTGTCCTGACTTGGCACAAACCATAGCGGTTGTAGCAGCAGCGAAAGGACAAGTCGTAACGATGAGCGGATTGGAAAGTTTGCGTATCAAAGAAACAGATCGTATCGATGCGATACAAAATGAATTACAAAAATTCGGATCTGACCTGGAAGAAATTGTAAAGGACGATACGTACAAAGTTGTTCCCGGAAATTTCAAGATGAACAATCAACACATCGCCACTTATAAAGATCACCGCATGGCGATGGCTTTCGCTCCATTGGCGCTGCTTGGCGAACTATCGATAGAAAATCCTGAAGTGGTGGAGAAATCTTATCCGCATTTCTGGGAGGATTTAAAAGTGTTGGGGTTTGAGATGAAATAACCATCTGGCCCCAAAATCCCCTGAAGGGGACTTAAAAGAGAAACAGAGCGGAGAACCAGATATTCTTCGCTCTGTTTTTTTTGCGTTAGGGATTGAGCCATTGTTTGAGCTCTCCGCCTTTTCGGCGGAAGCGAGTGGCGAAAGCCCGGCCCGCAGGGAACGCCCAAATCTCTTACTTTCTACAACTATACTTTCACCACATAAAAAAAGAGTCAAGACTATTCATCCCGACTCTCTCCTTTATATTTAATCTTATTTATTTCTTAAAAATCTCTATCTCGATTTCTAACAAATCACTTTTACCGTCGCTGGAATCACCCATCTCGATCACGTAACCGTCAGCGCTTGTCCATACTTCGTCGTTTTTAGCATTGATCGTGAACTTACCGTGTTTCTGCGTGAAGTAAGATTGAAAATCATCCAGGATACGCTCTTCAGCACTCAAGTTTACATTTTCAATAAAGGCTATACCAAACATTTTTACTTTATCCTGATCGTCGAACGTATACATGATTTCAGCGTATTCGTTCTCATCGATTTTAGTTTTGTAGACAATGAAATCTTTGCCTTCTCCTTCGATTGTTGAAGCTTCTCCAGCCTTGATGCTAGCTCTTGTATCTCCAAAATTAAATCCGCGAAAAACGCCAGCTTCTGTTTTGAAAATCAATTTCAATTCCGGGGTATGCTTGCTTAACTGATCGTCCTGTGCTTTCAGGGTAAGTGTGGTCAAACACAAAGCAAACAATAATGTAAACGTTTTGTTCATACTCGTATAGTTTAAAACTCCCTTCAAGGTATATAATTTATGAAAAAGAACCAAAAACTTACACCAATGCAATGCCATTTAAGCCATGTTCTGATAGATAAGAATTAAAATATTCCTTTTCGGCACTCACTTCCCTTCCTACCCATGCCGGTAAAGCGAATTTTTCATCTGCATTTTCCAACTCTATTTCTGCTACCCAAAGTCCCTGATGTTTTGATAAAAACTCATCTACTTCCCAGCATTTACCATTAAAATCAATATTTCTTCGGATTTTCTGTATCTCATTGACGATGAAAGTGTCAAATAAGGCTTCGGCTGAAGCCACTGAAATATTTGTTTCAATCTCCGTACGGCTGATTCCGGAAGTAAGTCCCTTTACAGTCAGGAAAGCCTGATCACCTTTGATGCGAATACGAATCGTTTTGGAGGGGTCTGTACTTAAATAACCCTGGCGCATGTATACCCCTTTTTCTTTTAACAATTCTGCTTTGAATTCCGGCAGAACTAAAAATTTACGTTCTATTTCTACTGTTTTCACTTTTTATCCTCAGAACCGTCGTCACTCTCTTTCCATTGTTCTTTAAGTCCGCCCTTCTTGACAGATTTTATGAACTTCGACCAGGCAAAAGGATTCAGCAAAGAAATGGTGGGTGCAAAAAAGCGTTGCTCCTGCTTATTGACTTGTTGGTTCATATAGTATTTATGATTCATGTTTCCATCCGAGCCCATGTTATACATCATACGCTTCATGACCTGATCGTTCAGGTTTTCATTCATATTTCCCATATCCTGTTCAGGCAGTTTGAGAGCAAGGAAAGCTTCCTTAAATATATGCTCTGTAGGCCATGGAAAAACCTCTATATCCGGCAGAGACAGAGTATCTTCGGACAAAGAAATGATTAACGACCATTTGTCGTCCTGGATATTTTTAGGAATAGCAAACATCTTTTCTTTATATCCCATCGCCCTGATAGCAACGGTATCACCTTCTAAGGTTGGCATTGAAAAATAACCCAAAAAGTTAGAGGCTGTCCCTCTTCCTGATTTAGGAATATAAATACTCACACCTGGAATGCCGTAAGAACTGTCGCCAGACACGACCAAACCTGAGAACTGGATGATTTTAGGTTTTCCTTGCGCCTTTAAGTCAGCGACTTGGAATGCTAAAAACAATGTAAAGACGATTAGGAATATATGTCGCATGGTATTGATAGCGGTCCGGTTTTTTTTGCGAAGTCCATCCCAGTTCCAATAGCAATCAGGACCGGGACTTTCGTCACTAATTAACAAAGAAATAATAAGTTTTGACTATTTTTAAGTAATCTTTTTTGTTATGATACGAATCAAACATACAGATATCAGCAAAGGGGCCGAAATCTACAAAGCCCTCAGCGACGAATCACGGATTCGTATTCTTCATCTTATTTTGAAGAATAAAGAAATGTGCATTTCCGATCTGGAATTGATCCTTGATTTTACACAAACTAAAACGTCCCGTCACCTGACTTATTTGAAAAATACTGGATTAGTGAAACATCAAAAAACGGATCAATGGGTGTATTATTACATCAACAATTCATACCACGACATCATCACGAAACTGTTCTCTTTTTTCAGCAAAGATCCTGTGCTGCAAAAAGACATTACAGAATATCGGACATTATACTCCAACAATGAATTAGCGATACGGAAATTGCATTCGAAGCAGAATAAGTATATCGTACCGGAATTGTGAATGGTGAAGAGTGAATGGTGAAGAGAAATAATTTACTTTTCATTCACTCTGCACTGTTCACTCTTCACTCTATCACAAACATTAAACAATTAACCACCTAAAATGAAATACAAAAAACACATTTTCATCTGTACCAATCAAAAACCGGAAGGTAAGAAAAGTTGCGGCGAAGTGCACGGCATGCAATTGGTAGATGCTTTCAAACAATTGGTAAAAGACAATGATTTGTCGGTAGATGTAAGAGCGCAGAAAGCTGGCTGTTTGGATGTATGCGGTTTAGGTCCGGCCATGGTAGTGTATCCGGAAGGAATCTTTTATGGCAAAGTACAACTAGAAGATGTACAGGAAATCTTTGACAAACATATTGTTCACAACGAACCGGTGGAGCGTTTGCGTTTGAAATTTTAGTATGAGTACCTACGAACATATCTTCTTTGACCTGGATCATACCCTTTGGGACTTCAGCGCCAACTGTGCGGAAACATTGACGGACCTCTACGAACGTCATCAGCTGCATCGCCTGGACATTCCATTGCCTGAATTCATTATACATTACCGTCAGATCAACGACAGCATGTGGGATGATTTGCACAAAGGCAAAGTGACCATAGAGGAAGTGCGCAACCATCGTTTTGCAAACACCTTTAAATTATTCGGATTGGCTGCGAGTCATGTGCCTGAAGGGTTAGACGAACAATTCATTTCGCTTTGCCCTACCAAGTCTAATGTCTTTCCACATACACATGTGGTGCTTGATTACTTGTCAGAGAAATATGTACTGCATATTCTAACCAATGGTTTTCGGGAAACACAACGTACAAAATTACAAAGCGCTAAACTGGATCATTATTTTGAACATGTGATTCATGCCGATGAAAGCGGTTATATGAAACCAGACAAACGCATGTTTGATTATGCCTTAAAAACAGCTGGTATACAAACACATCAGTGCATCATGATTGGAGATGATTTGTACGCCGATGTATTAGGTGCGAAAAACGTTGGCATGGATCATGTCTTCGTGAATCGATTGGGAACAAAACATACAGAAATATTAACTTACGAAATTGATTGCTTAAGTACCCTCAAAACTTTTTTATAATGAGCCAAAGCAATGACTACAATGAACCCTTGCTGCACTACGCTTCCGGATCTGCGGAACGAAATTCGTTAGAGCAAGCCCTACAGGAATTGAAAAGCCAAGTACTGGATATTCCGCAGTTGATCGATGGGAAAGAAATACGATCCAATGATCGCCATGAAATTCGACCTCCGCATGAGTTGTCGCATACCTTAGGTTATTTCCACCGTGGTACTACGCAGCATGTTCAACAAGCCATCGATGCTGCACTAAAAGCGAAGACAGATTGGATGAATAAAAGCATAGACGATCGTTGTGCTATTTTTACTCGTGCAGCCGAATTGCTGGCCGGTAAATACCGTTTTAAAATCAATGCAGCGACCATGCTTTGTCAATCTAAAAATGCCTATCAGGCCGAAATAGATTCTGCCGGTGAGTTGATTGATTTTTTGCGCATACATGTTCACTTCTATAAAGAGATCAACAACATACAACCTTACTCTCCGGAAGGCATTCACAACTACAGTGAATACAGGCCATTGGAAGGTTTCGTTTTAGCCATTACACCGTTTAACTTCACCGCCATTGCCGGTAACTTACCGACTGCTCCGGCCTTGATGGGCAATACAGTAGTTTGGAAACCGGCATTTAGTCAAATTTATTCTGCTTGGGTGATCATGCAAGTTTTACAGGAAGCAGGTTTGCCAGATGGTGTCATCAATTTGATTTATACCGACGGTCCTGAAACCGGTGATGTGGTATTCAAACATCCGGAGTTTGGTGGCTTGCATTATACTGGAAGTACGCAAGTGTTTGATCACTTATGGAAAACCATCAGTGATAACCTGCAGAATTATACATCGTATCCACGCATTGTGGGAGAAACCGGAGGAAAAGATTTTGTACTGGCTCATCCTTCTGCCAACGTACAAGCATTGTCCATTGCATTAATCAGAGGAGCCTTTGAATTTCAGGGACAAAAATGTTCTGCCGCTTCACGCGCTTATCTTCCAAAAAGTATTTGGGACACGGTAAGAGATACGATGCTGGATATTTTAAAGCAGGTAAAAACCGGGAGTGTGGAAGACTTCACTTGTCTTATTAATGCCGTCATTGATGAACGTGCTTACGATAAGATCATGTCTTATATTCATTATGCCGCCGAAAATAAAGACTCGACAATCATAGCAGGCGGTACAGGCAGTAAAGAAAAAGGTTACTTCATTCAACCGACCATTGTGCAAGTCACCGACCCAATGCACAAGCTGATGCAGGAAGAAATATTTGGACCTGTACTAAGCATTTATGTTTACGAAGATCATCAATTTGAAGATATACTAAATACGATTAACACCACTTCTCCTTATGCATTAACCGGAGCCTTGTTTTCAGAAGATGAACAAGTCATCAAAGATGTTCTTATTAAACTTCGTTTTGCAGCAGGGAATTTCTATATCAATGATAAACCAACCGGTGCGGTGGTTAATCAACAACCATTTGGTGGTGCACGAAGATCGGGAACCAATGACAAGGCAGGATCTATGCTGAACCTATTACGCTGGACCTCTCCCCGATCCATCAAACGCAACTTTGAACCACCGGTGCATTACGATTATCCTTTCATGAAACTATAACCCTGATTTATGTGATTGTAATGATTAGCACGATGCTTATCATTACGTTTAATTTATGAAAATGAAAAAGTATATCTATACGCTGTCACTCCTCTTTTCTTTTCTTGCTGCACCTGCACAAACTAATATTGCACAACTATACATTGCGCCCTTCCGTCACGATGCCGAGGGTGCCTATACGCTTATCCACGATGACTTCGGAGCTGCTTACGCCAGAGGGATTGAAGAGTACATTGACACGATGAACTTCAATCGGAACCTACCGATTTGTTTTGCGGCCATTACCGGAGAATGCGATCCCGAAGATTGGACAAAAGCGAAAGAGATGATCGGCCATGGCCATCAAATCCTGAATCACTCGATGACACATAAATGCGGACAGGTACAAAGCTGGTGTACTTTTGGAAATTGGAATGAAAAGGATTTCCCTACAGAAATTGATAAAAGTACCGCATTGATTTTAAAAAACACAGGCAAACATCCGGCCTTTTTTGTTTTCCCTTTTGATCTGTTCACCGATACAATGTTAACCTATTTGGAAGCAAAGAAATACATCGGTGCCCGTGCAGGTAAACAAAACACATTGAATAGTCCCGTGCTGTCTGATCCTTTCTTAACGAACTTCACAGTATTCAGACCGGGAGAACCTTTATCGGCTTTAAATGACATGGCAGACAAAGCGATACAATCCAAATCATGGGCCGTACGGGTGATGCACGGGATAGAAGATGAAAGCTGGGCACACATTACCCAAGCAGAATATGCCACTCACCTGGATTACCTGCAAGTAAAAGTGAAGGAAAACAAATTGTGGATGGCAACACTATCTGATGTCGTCACCTATCAGTACAATAAAGAAGCCGCAGTATTAAAAGTAGTGGAACAAAACAAAGACAGTTTGCCTACAAAAATTTCTGTGGAATTAAAAAATATAAAATTACCAAGTGGCGATATGATGTCACATGATACATTGACGATTGTATTGAAACAAAAAACGGTTCCTAAAACCATTTCTCAGTCGCAGCTCTACATCCCATTTGAAATCCGCGACGACAAAGTCATCTTCGATATCAATTTACCTGTCAATGAAATTGTATTGACTTACTAAAAACCATTATGAATAAAATACTGGTATTGTTTGCATATCCAAAATTTGAAAAGTCAAAAGCGAACGCTGCTTTGGTGCAACATATCCCCAAAGATCCGTTCCTTACGTTTCATGATTTGTTTGAAACGTATCCGGACTTTAACATTGATGTAGCTTACGAGATTGGCTAAAAACAGACACAATCTAAAGCAATACATCTCCGATGTCAAACAAGAAATGGCGCAGCAGGAAGAAATACTTTCCGGAGATCTGCATTCTCACCCAGCACACCTTGATCATTCCTGGGATAGTGAGGCCATACGCGAAGCGGTTAACAAACAATAAATTTTACTTCTAAAACTTTATCATGAATCCGATTTTAAATCAAAATCTATTTTTAATCAAAGAACATGTGGGTATGTTCAAGGCCGCTAACAACTTTGACATTTATGACCCCAATAGCAAAGAAATACTCCTTACCTGCAGAGAACCTAACCTTGGTTTTTTGACTAAAATATTCCGTTTTACAGATTACAAACGCATGACTCCTTTTGACATTGAAGTCAAAACATCATCGGGAGAAAAAATCTTATCTGTCAGAAGAGGGATTTCTATTTTTAGATCTACGGTAGAAGTATTCGATGAAAAGGACAACCGTGTAGGAATTTTCAAACAACAGTTTTTCTCTATAGGAGGCAAATTTAATGTATTGGATAATGGAGAACATGTCATTTGTACCTTACAAGGCAAATGGACAAGTTGGGATTTCAAATTCATGAAAGATAAAGTGGAGTATGCACATGTAAGTAAAAAGTGGGCAGGCATAGGTAAAGAGTTATTTACTTCCGCTGATAACTATGTATTAGAAATTAAAGAAACAGTAGCAACAGATAATCCTATGCGTTTAATGATACTAGCAGCAGTATTGTGCATCGATATGGTTCTTAAAGAATAAAATTACAAAACCCTCGTTATCAAAATAATCAAGATTTCGGTAACAACCGCATTCCATTATTAACAAATTCATACCGCTATGAAAAAAACCATCTATTCACTATTCCTTTTCTTATTTCTGTCGGTCTCTGCCCACGCTCAGGTACAAGCTTTACTACCACCCGCAGAAGCTGAAAAAACAGAGTTCAAAAAGCTCATCAAAAACTACGAAGTCTACGTCAATACCATGACGAGCAAAACGATAACGACTGATGCGAAGAAATTAGCTTCTGTAAAGTACATGAGAGAAAATTTGATGAAAGGAACTATCTTTTTCATCAATGACTTAGATACAATAGACCCCAGTAAGAAATTCCCTTTCCTTACTTATATGAACAAGCTGGAAGGTTCTTACGGCGGAGGTAGTGTGCATACCATTTCTTCTACCTTATTGTTTGATAAAATTAAATTTGACCAGTGGAGAAGGTTTTACTATGCCGAAGTAAAAACAAGTAAAACCATCCAATGGAAACAATTGATCAATAGAAAAAAACTGGTTACAGACAGCATCACAAAAATGGCGGATAGCGTGATGGTTGCTGATACTCTAACCAGAACAAAGAACGTTAAGTTAACCTTCTTTATTCGTTTTGATAAAATGGGAGCAGGATATGCCAACTATAAATTGTGGGCCATTACTGGTCCTGGAGAGATGCCTGAGTTACCACCACTAGAGCCATTGCAGCAATGGTGGAGTAATTTAAGTCCGGACTGGAAAACCTCTTTAAGCACCTTAAGAAAAATCGAAGAATACCCTGCGGAAGCTGATATAGAAAAGTTAACCTACCAACCCGAATTAGATTTTACGAATGCTGTCATGACGACTTATGAACCGCTGGCAAAATTTACTAACGTTAAAAAACTTACCGTTGCCGGAGCTTCCATCAATACCTTTGAACCGATCTCTAAAATGTCAGGTTTGATTTACCTGGACATTACCAAATCTAAAATAGAATCCATTGAAGGTGTACAAAAACTGACTAAGCTGGAGGAGTTCTATTGTATAGGAAATAAACTGACAACAATAGCGCCGATAGCTACTTGCGTGAGTTTGATCAAATTCAATTGTTCAGAGAACGATCTTGAAGATATTTCCTACGTGAAAGATTTGATTAATTTGAAAGAGCTGAATGTTTCGCTGAATATCAAATTAAAAAATATCGATGCGGTAAAAGGCCTGATCAATATGGAGAAAATTTCTTTCCGTAAAATAGAAATCAAAGACCTGACACCGGTACAAAATATGCCGAACCTTGTATACCTTGACGCATACAATACAGGAGTTACTTCGCTAGAGCCGATCCGCAATATGCAGAAGATCTTTCACCTCGATTTGTCCAGCAATAAAATCACCACACTAGATCCGATTCGTAATTACAAATACTTGCTGCGTTTGTATTTGAATACCTCAAGTATACAAGACTATAGCATCATCGACAACTTCACCCTACTGCGTGAACTGGATATCTCGAACTGTCCGCAAATCAAAACACTAGGAGGTATACACAAACTGGATTTCCTTACTTCCTTAAAGTGCATTCACACCAACATAGACAAAGGAGAGATTGCACGGTTTAAGAAAAACCATCCCAACTGTGGAGTAACCTACTATTAAAGAAAAAGAGCCGACACTTAAAAGTATCGGCTCTTTCATTTTACATCATAGAAAACTTCTTCGCTGTACTTTTCTTTTTGGCTGTTTTCTTCGTTGCGAATTTTTTAGCCGTTGATTTCTTCGCTGTTTTTTTGCAGAAGATTGCTTTGCCGTCTTTTTTGTGGCTTCTTCGCTGTAGACTTCGTAGCCGCCAAATGCCGCTTACAATACTCTACTTCGAGTATACTAATACTCTTTTAAGGTATCAGAAAAATTAATGGTGCTGTATCAGGTAATACTGTATCAAAGCCATGACCTCCATCAGCAAAGCTACACCCATGTGTATGGCACAACCGCCCAAAATACTTCTTGAGTACAAAGCAATCACTCCGAGCATATAACCGCCAAAAATAGATCCTAAGGTTTCAGCCATCGGTTTGCCAAAATGAAGAAAGGCATAGGTAACTACCATTGGAAGAATAGTATGTTTACCCATGATCGAAGATAGTCCAATGACTAAGGCTCCTCTGAACAATAACTCTACGGTAATAAAATCAAACAAATAAAACACTTCATATATACCGCTCATTTGTGCACGTGATAAAGCGAACACTTCACTCGCACTCCAAGGCTTAAAGGAAGGATAGGCTTCTAAAAAATCAGGTTGAAAAGAAGCCCAGAAAATAAGCGGGGCCATAATCAATAAAAAAACAAAATAAACTTTGTAATCAAACCCTTCAATTGATAATCCATACAATCCCTTTTCATTTCTATCGTAGAAATATTTCAAAACTATCAATGGAATAAAATAAATGAAAGTTGGATATACATTGGTAATGACTTTTAGTAAAAAATACTGCTCGTCATAATTCAAGTAATCTCTACTGAAAATATAATGGGTATGATGGAAGAAGGATCCATCGATACTTAAGATCAATAGAAACAAACTGCTTTTGATCCAGAAGGAAATATTTTTCAAGTAATCTTCTTTATAAACAAAGGCTTTTGGAACAGCAATGGCGTAATAAGCGAACGCATTAAACGTAAAACTAAAAAAATAATCCTTCCAAGTATTGGAGTCCTTGATCCACTTTTCTTCCAAACCCCAATTGTAATTCAGGTAAATGGTAACAATTAAAAAAATTGCTGTATAGATATAAAATCCTGCGTTGAAATCAGCTTTAACAAAATCCTTTAGGTATTGACTTATCTTTTTCATGCTA
>JACMQM010000240.1 GCA_014376985.1 Cytophagaceae bacterium
TAATGTAGAAGAATACAAGCGTCCGAAATTTGAAGTGAAGATTGAGTCGTTGAAAGGTCAATATAAACTGAATCAGGAAGTGAAAGTGAAAGCTATAGCCAAAGCTTTTGCAGGCAATGGTATAGATGGCGCACAGGTCAATTACCGGGTGGTTCGTCGTGTAGAGATTCCTTATTGGTATAAACGTTATTGGGGCAATTTCAGTACCGCGGAAACTGTGATTAGTACAGGATCTAACACCACTGACAACAACGGTGAATTCTTTATCAACTTTACTGCACTACCTGATGCATCAGTTTCGCCTGAAACGAAATCCACTTTTGTTTATACAGTACATGCCGACGTCATTGACATCAACGGCGAAACGCGTAGTGATGAAACCTCTATTTCCATCGGCTACTCTTCTTTGGTGTTAGATATCCAGGCGCCAGAGTTGATTGAAAAAAGCAAACCTGCAGTGATAAAAGTAACCGCCAAAAATCAATCAGGAGAATTGGAGTCCGCTTCAGTTAGAGTATACGTCTTCAAACTGCAAGCACCTGAAAAAGCCTTGCGCAAAAGATTCTGGGAAAGTCCCGATAACCCTTTGCTGACAGAAACAGAATTTAAAAAAATATTTCCGGAAGATGAATACGCGAAAGAAACAGATCCGGCAAATTTTCCACAGCAACTGCTTCTTGAAAAAGTATTGACTACCACTGCAGACAAAGCAGCTGAATTTAATCTTCCCGACGATTGGGAAACCGGTCAGTATATGATCAAAGCTAGCGCTTTGGATAAAGATCAGTCAGAAAGCCAGGCACAAACTAATTTCACAAAGACAGATCCTAAAAGCGATCAGTTGCCTTTTGCCATCACGAACTGGGCAAAGGTCATTCCTTCCACCATTCAACCGCTTGAAAAAGCAAGCATTGAAATCGGTTCTTCTTTGTCTGATGTACATGTACTTTGTGAAGTGGAGCGTGATGGAGAAATCATTCGCAAAGAATTTATCACACTCAACAATGGTATTAAAAAACTGGAGCAAGTAATCACAGAACAAGATCGTGGCGGCTTGAGTGTACATTATATCTTTGTATGCAACAACAGAGTGTATGGTGGTACGGAACACATTCTGGTTCCATTCACCAACAAAGAAGTATCTATTCAATGGGAAACCTTCCGCAATAAATTATTGCCGGGACAAGCCGAAGAATGGCGTTTGAAAATTAAGAAAACAAACGGAGAAAAAGTAGCGGCAGAATTTTTAGCCACACTTTATGATGCCTCGCTGGATGCCTTTGCTGTTCACTCATGGCCGATGCAGCTTTACTATAACAACTCTAATCATTTGAGTTGGATCAATAGATTTAATCCTTTTAATACAGAAGATTTTGAGATCTGGGATCATTACAATTATTATGTTCATCACAGCGATAAATACTACGACAAACTCAATTGGTTCGGCTATGCTTTTGGTAGAAATTATGGTTCCGTAGGAAGCATTAGAAGAAATTCACTTGATGGTGCAAAAAAAGAAATGGCATTGGAAGAAAGTGAAGGTTTAGTATCTTATGAAATGGCAATGCCTGCAGCCAGTCTTGCTTTCTCTGCGGAAGAAAAAAAAATCTCTTTGGCTAACGGAGATTCCTCTTTTGTTTCAGAACCAGCTCCTAAAAAGAATATAGAAGTTTCGCAACCTACGATCAGAAAAGATTTCAGAGAAACGGCCTTTTTCTTCCCGGATCTGAAAACAGATGCCGAAGGAAATATCATCTTAAAATTCTCCATGCCTGAAGCGCTTACCCGCTGGAAGCTTTTGGGAATGGCGCATACCAAAGACATGAGTTATGGCTTGACCCAGCAGGAAGTAGTGACGCAAAAAGAATTGATGGTGGTGCCAAACGGTCCGCGCTTTATTCGTGAAGGTGACAAGCTTGTGCTTTCTGCAAAAGTCACGAACCTCAGTGGGAAACCGATGCACGGCACAGTAAAATTATTGCTGTTCGATGCGGCAACCATGAAACCGATCGATGCAGCATTGGGAAATAATCATCCCTCCAAAACGTTTGGTGAAGCCAATACACCAAGCGAAGTAAAAACATGGGAAATCAAAGTACCGGGAGATTACCAGGCCATCACGTACAGAGTCATCGCGGAAGCAGGAAATTTCAGTGACGGCGAAGAAAACATCATTCCGGTATTTTCTAATAGAATGTTGGTTACGGAAAGTTTGCCGATGGTGGTTACAGAAGGACAAACAAAGACTTACAACTTAGACAAACTATCAAGTTATACGTCAAAGACGTTGGTCAACCACCGGCTGACGCTGGAACTCACGCCCAATCCCGTTTGGTATGCGGTGCAAGCTTTGCCTTACCTGGCAGAATATCCTTACGAATGTGCGGAGCAAACCTTCAGCCGTTATTATGCCAACAGCTTAGCTGGTTTCATAGCTAATAGCAGTCCGGAGTTGAAGCGTATGTTTGAGTTATGGAAAACGCTGGAGCCGAATGCACTGCTTTCTAATCTTGAAAAAAATCAGGAATTGAAAATGCTGTTGCTCGAACAAACACCATGGTTACGTGATGCCGAAAATGAAACCGAACAAAAAAGAAGAATCGGTTTATTATTTGATCTCAACAGAATGAATAGCGAGTTGGATCTTGCCTTGGGCAAACTGGAAACCATGCAATTGGGCAACGGCGCCTGGCCTTGGTTCACCGGCATGCGCGAAGACCGATACATCACGCAACATATTCTGACCGGTCTTGGTCACCTGACGCATTTAGGCGTGAAAGGCAGATACGATGACAGGATCAAACAGATGACGGATCGTGCTTTGAGCTATTGTGACGGAGAGTTACTGAAAGACTACAAAGAACTTTTAAAACTGGCCAAACTAAAAAAGATCAAGCTCGAAGAAGTAGAACCTTCGTCTATTGAAGTGCATTATCTATACGGAAGAAGTTTCTACGATAAAAAAGCACAGGGTGAATTGGCACAAGCTATACAATTCTACAAAGATCAGTCGCGCAAGTACTGGACAAAATATGCGTTGTACGAACAAGCCTTAATCGGTCTCACCGCTCACCGCGATGGTACCAAAGACTTGCCTGCACTGTTGACGCAATCGTTTAAAGAACGGGCCATTGTATCGGAAGAAAAAGGCATGTACTGGAAATCAAGCGAAAGCTACTATTGGTACCAGGCGCCTATCGAGCGCCAGGCGATGCTGATAGAGTATTTTGAAGAAGTGGCTAAAGACAGAGCTGCTGTAGACAAAATGCGTTTCTGGTTATTGACACAAAAACAAACCACCAACTGGAAAACAACCAAAGCGACAACCGAAGCTTGTTATGCTTTATTGCTGAACGGTACTTCCTGGTTGAGCGCAGATCCTACATTAAGTGTATCTGTAGGCAATCAAAAAATAAATTTCCCTAAAAGTGAAATCAACCCTACCCTCACCAAAGTATGGAACGGCACCGAAGTAAAAGCGGAACAGTCCAAAGTCACGTTAAGCAAACAAGGTGCAGGAATAGCATGGGGCGCCATACACTGGCAATACTATGAGGATCTGGATAAAATCACCACTCATAAAAATACTCAGATTCAATTGACCAAAGAACTGATGTTGGAAGAGCAAACAGCCAGCGGTGCTGTATTGAAACCGATCACCGCTTCTTCCACCTTAAAAGCCGGTGACTTAGTGAAAGTAAAACTCGTGATCCGTTCGGATAGAGACCTGGAATACGTTCACGTACAAGACATGCGTGCGGCAGGTTTCGAGCCGTTGAACGTATTGTCAGGAGCGAAGTGGAACAATAGTTTTGGTTACTACGAAAGTACGCGGGATGCTTCCACCGATTTCTTTATCGGCTTCTTGCCAAGAGGAACGTATGTATTCGAATACAGTTTGCGCGTAAACAATGCCGGCAACTTCTCGAATGGCATTACGAATATTCAATGCATGTATGCACCGGAGTTTAATGCGCATTCTGCGGGAATTAGAGTTGAGATTAAGTAAATTATATTTATCCTGATAAATAGCAATAATCTATTGACAAACTATCTTGCCCCTAAATCCCCTAAAGAGGACTTGCGATAAAAACACATTAGAACTAATTGGACCTATAGATACATGAAAAAAATATTTCTTCTTATCCTTTTAACTCAATCTATTTATCTCATCGCTCAAGACCATGACATCAGAGCCACCGTATACTATGAAGCCATTCCGGAAGGATCAAGGCTATTGGTTGACAATGAGGAGTACTGCCCTATTTCCGTTCAGGTCAATTTAAAACTGACTAATATGAAATCAACGGAGGGGAATAATAAAGTATTCGTTGTGCCACCGCGAAGTAAGAAATATACGATTACAGACTTGCTCATAGTCAGTAAAACCAAAGCGCATGGATATGGCCTGCAATCTACCGTTGGCCTGGGCGACTCCGAGAAAAATACTTACGACAAAGATTTCCCTTATTATTTGCCTTATAAAAAAGGAGAAGCCTACACCATCAATCAGGGATACAATGGCATCTATACTCACAAAAACAAAAACTCCCTGGACTTTGACATGCCCATTGGCACAGCCATTCATGCGGCAAGAGAAGGCGTAGTGGTAAAGATTGAAGACAGCAACAACAAACATTGCCTAGACGAAAAATGCATGAAGTATGATAATTTCATTCTGGTGTATCAACCCGATGGAACGTTTGCTTCCTATGCTCACATTAAAAAGAATGGCGCTGCCGTAAAGGAAGGTGATAGTATTGCTATCGGCCAATTGATTGCTTACAGCGGAGACGTTGGTTATTCCAATGGACCGCATTTGCATTTTGATGTCAGTACAATCAAGTTGAAAACACAAAAAACTTTGAAAACAGTTTTTATGGTAGGTGATGGAAAAAATGCAGAATACCTGGTAGAGAAGAATAAATACGAACGAAAGTATTAAAAAATGGTTATTCAATTTCATTGTGCTCATTAGCAGATCTATCCATTAATAAAATGACAAAAAACATATTTCTTCCCGCCTATATTTTACTTCTAATTATTAGTCTTTTCGCCTTCAGCAATAAAAACAATTCTGAAGATAAAATAATAAGTTACACAGTTGATTTAAACAAAAGTAATATCAAACTCTACTGGAAAGACGATAAAGGAAATATTTTAAAAAGTATTCAAAACCTGAAAGATTATCTGAACAAGAAAAGGATTTCTTTACTTTTTGCTGGCAATGCCGGAATGTATAAACAAGACAATTCACCTCAGGGACTGTTTATTCAGGAAAGGAAAGAACTGAGGCCTATAGATACAGCTTCAGGAAACGGCAATTTTCACATGAAACCTAAGGGAATATTTTATATCACCACAAGTAACCAGGCCGTTGTTTGCGAAACAAAGAAGTTTACCTATACAGAAAAAATCAATTACGCTACACAATCAGGTCCTATGCTTGTGATAGACGGTAATATTCACAACGCCTTTAAACAAAGATCAACCAATTTGAATATCCGAAACGGAGTGGGTATTTTGCCGGATGGAAAAGTTATTTTTGCGATGTCGAAAGAGAAAATCAGTTGCTATGATTTTGCAGATTACTTTAAACAGTTGGGCTGTCAGCAGGCTTTATACCTTGATGGTTTTGTTTCAAGGACCTATCTGCCTGAAAAAAACTGGGTACAAACAGATGGTAACTTTGGTGTGATGATTGGGGTAACTGAAAAGAAATAATTTATGTCAATCTGGATAGGAGCTTTATTTCCTTTATTCAAAAAAAAGAATTCATTTTTACAATCTGACAAGTGGTAAAGAAATCCTCTTCTCCATCAGACACATTGGTCATGTAACTATCTTAAACGCACAAATCAGCAAAAGAGAATACAAATTAGAAGGATCCTTTTTTATACAAGAAGAGGGCAAAAATCACACACTCGAATGCAAAGTTTTCGATAAAATTATCCTTTAGTATTTTCTACAAATTCGTCTTCATTTATCTAAGTTATAACATGTCGTCCGATTCTAAGTTATTCATGCTGCTCCTGGGTTGCAAACCTCCAGGCAGACATACCGAACAACACGATTTATTCTTTGGCATAGCAACTTCGTTAAAAGAGTTGGTTTCATCGATCGATGCTTTTTGGCCGGAAGCGAAAAAGAACCTGCATCTCGATGCCTGGAGAGAAGTCAAGTCAGTCCAAAAATATACGATCCGTATTTCGTTAAAAACAGAAGCCGCAAACCATAACAACACACTCAAATTATTCTTCATCAACCTCGGTGGTTACAAAAAAGGTGAATTTGAAGAATACCATTATAAGCTACTAGTTGTCGCCAAAGATTTGTCAGAAGCCAAAGCGAAAGCCAAGCAGGATTTATTTTATAAAGAAACCGGATTTAAAGGAGCTTCCTCACACATCGACGACCAATACGGCATCGACGTAGACGAAGCTTATGCTGTGGAAGATATTTTACCAAAAGAAATGGCTGCTGCCTATACCCTTGTAATTACAGAAGCACAAAGCAATGAAGATGTTTTTCAGCTCGGTTATTTGCCTTTGTGGAAGATCAAATGAATTCCAATACAGTATTTGAGGACATTCTATTTTTATTTATATTTGAAATAGCCTTTTAGATTTAATAGTATGATTAAACATTTTTTTACTACTACTTTCTACTCTTCTTATTATTTTAATAGTAAATAGACCATACTTAATTTTATATGAGATTTGCACTGCTACTATTTTTTTCCTTAAATACTCTTTTTTGTTTTGGCCAGCTCGACAGTTCCAAAGAAGAACTCAAAAGAGGCCGGCAAAAAAAAGAATATACGCCCCCTTCTTCAAATGGCGTAGGAGGAAACAGTACAGATATTAGTGAATTTTTCGAAAACGGTATAGCAAGTGGAATAGCCGCCGGAATATTTTATGGTATTGTTTATACTTTCATCGGAGATTATGCAGCAGAAAGACATTTGAGCAATCGATTGACACGCTACTCTTTCGAACATAGATCAGCAGGCAATTACATCAATCCCGATTCTATTGGGAAGCCAAAGTATTTCAGAGTAGATATTGAAAACCAATTCCTCTACCACAGCGATAATTTATTTGGCAATCATTTAAAAGTAAACATCCGTCCCTTTCAATATTTCTATTTTCAGACCAATGTTTTTCTATTGAATGAAATCGATGATTTTAACCGTAAACGTTCCAGTATTTAGTTGTACAATTTAGAGTTCTGTTACGACAGAGTGCGGATCGAGCGATTTAACTTCGGCTTTACATTGGGTGTCAATTACATCGGCAATGATATTCAAATGGCAGGCTTTGCTCATGGTCTGTGTGCGGAACTGTTTCTCTTGCAATGGTTCAGCATTTATAGCTGTGGCAAGCTTAGTAACATCAACGGTTTACCGGTCCATCAATTTGAAGTCAAAGGAAAATACCACCATAAAAAATTATTCCTTTCGGCAGGTTATGAATATTTGAAAATTGCTACGCCGAACTATCATTTCCTTTCTGTGGGTGGTGGGATTTATCTGTAAATAAAAATGATCATGAAAAAATTATTACAATCAATAGGGTTGATATGCTTCTTGCTGATTAGTCTTCCTTGCGTCGGACAAACGGTAGACAATAAAGTTCCGATGTATGGAGAAGTTCCAAAGTCAAAAAAATACCAGGAGATGGATGAAGATTTCATCAAAGATCTAGTGAAACAATTTGGATCGAAAGAAAAAGCATACGAGGCGCATATAAAATTTGCTTTATCTTATTTTTATCATGATTCACTGGCACTTTCCATGAAGCGTTTCAATCAAGCATGGCTTCTTGATCCAGACGCACCCGAGTGTTATTTTGGTTTTGGAGCATTGACTGAAATGAAAGGAAACTATACAGAAGCCAACAGGCTGTATGCATTAGGATTCAAAAAAAGGGCAAAAAAAGAACGTGTAGAAGAAGCTTTGTTAAAAATAGCCGATTGTCAGGAACATCGCAATGATTTTCAAGGCACGGTAAACACTTACCATAGAATTACAGAAATCAATCCTGCGAATATTTTTGCCTATAAAAAATTAGGTTATTTATACTCAGGTTTTGATATGAAAGAAGAATCCTTATTTAATTATAGCAAGGCTATAGCGCTTGATCCTGTAGACAAAGGAACTTATAATAACAGAGGCTATCTTTATCACAAAAATAAAGACTACGAAAAAGCCATTGTAGATTACTCCAAAGCAATCGAACTGGACCCGAAGTATATTTCCGCTTACGTTAATAGAGGACTCAGTAAAAATGAATTGGAAGACTTCGTCGGTGCTAAAGAAGATTTCCAAATGAGTGCTGATTTAGACCCAAAGTCACCTGAATTGAAAAGATATTTAGGGTATGCAAAATACAATGTTAAAGACATTGAAGGGGCTTGCACTGAATTTTCTATCCTTCTTAAGATGGGATATGTAGAAGCGCAAGAATGGATGAAAGAAATAAATTGCAAATAAAAAAGTTTATCTGTACCATGATCGGAGAACTACTTTCCTGTACATACTATGCCGCAAATACCCCTCTACTCTTCGGATGATATCAAGATATAATTCATATATTATTCTTAAATCAATCTATACGCTTGAGTAAAATGATCACTAAAAAAACGATCAACGCTATCGATTTATACATCGCTGATTTTTCGCTGGCAACGCAGAAACTCTTGCAGCAAGTCCGTGCGACTATTCGAAAGGCAGCACTTGATGCGGAAGATAAAATCGGCTATGGTATCCCTACTTTTGTACTACATGGCAATCTTGTATACTTTGCCGGATACAAACATCATATCGGTTTTTATCCTGGAGCCAACGGAATCGCTACCTTTAGCAAAGAGATGTCGGCTTACAAGCAATCAAAAGATGCCGTTCGATTTCCACTGGAGAAAGCCATGCCTTTGATCACTAAAATCAACAAATACAGAGTCAAACAAAACTTAGAAAAAGAAAAGCAAAAAAAATTACGTACCTGTCCAAAAGGTCTTCCATACTACAAGAGCAGCGACTGCCTTACTTGTCCGATTTGCGAATCACAACGCAAACCAAGAACAGGATTTCTATCGGCACTGTCAGCTATAAGAGTACTTGAAAGCAAAAAGATCAAGACATTGAAACAATTATCAAAATTCAGCGAAGCAGAGATACTGCAATTGTATGGTATCGGTCCAAGCGCTATACCGAAATTACGCAATGCTTTGAAAAACGAAAGCTTGCCGTTTAAAAAATAAGAGTACGCTCGCGTGAGGGATAGTAGCAGAAAGCCCACAGCGAGCACGTCTGCCTGCTAGCACATTTTAGATTGATCCGAGCGAGGACTTGAAGCGGATAGCCCGACCCGCCTTTTTCGGCGGGACACGCCCAAAGAAGGATTCCAAATACCATACAACTTATTAATCAAAACTTCTTATCTAAAATATCATCTCACCACTTACTTCAAAACACAAAAAATACCAATAAAAAACAATCTTCCTTACCATATAATTCTCCCTTTTTTATACCTTGTCTTTTCATATACGTTCTATTCCTTTTCATGAAAAGATTGTTCACTCTATTGATCGGCATGGTTTTGCTTTCACAACCACTAGCCGCTCAAGCACCCACTGTTTCCTCTTCAGATATCCTTCAGAAATTACAAAAACTCAATACCGTTGGTTCAGTACTATACGTGGCCGCACATCCGGACGATGAGAATACGAGACTGCTTCCTTACCTGACCTATGAACGTAAACTGCGCACAGCATACCTATCGCTCACCCGTGGAGACGGCGGACAAAATTTAGTCGGCAAAGAACAAGGTGAACCACTCGGATTGATACGCACACAAGAACTGCTTGCTGCCAGAAGAATAGATGGTGCGGGACAATTTTTTTCACGTGCGAATGATTTTGGTTTTTCTAAAAATCCTGACGAAACTTTCGCAATCTGGAACAAAGACAGTATCCTGGCCGATATGGTTTGGGTCATTCGTAATTTCAAACCTGATGTGATCATCACTCGTTTTCCTACTACCGGTGAAGGCGGTCACGGTCATCATACCGCTTCCGCTATTCTGGCTGTAGAAGCGTTCAGCGCTGCAGCTGATCCCAAAAGATTTCCGGAACAATTGAAATACACCGAAGTGTGGCAGGCCAAACGCATTTTCTGGAACACCTTTAATTTCGGTACTATCAATTTAACTTCTGAAAACCAAATCAAAATAGACATAGGAGGATTCAATCCTTTATTAGGAAAATCTTATGGGGAGCTTGCTTCTGAAAACCGCTCCATGCACAAGAGTCAGGGATTCGGTACTGCCAAAACGCGCGGACAAACATTTGAGTACTTCAAACAACTGGGAGGAGATTCTGTAAAAAAAGATTTATTTGAAAACAGCAACATCGGATGGAACCGTTTTTCTGCCACGGCTAAGTTTACCAAAATAATAAATAAACTGATTACCAAATTTGATCCTTTGCATCCGGAAATTATTGTTCCCGATCTGGTAAGCTTTTACAAACAACTGCAAGCGCTTGAAGAAACAGATCCTACCTTGCGTTGCTGGAAAAAAGAAAAGCTAAAAGAAACAGAAAGTTTACTACTCAGTTGCTCTGGTTTGTGGATGGAAGCTTATGCAGCCGATTACATCGCTATCCCAGGCAGTGATATGATTACTACTGTACAAATTGTAAATCGAAATAAAAATCTGGTTACGCTAAATAAGATCCGTTACATCAACCAGGACAGTACACTTTCACTGGCCTTGAAAGCCAATGAACTCTATACCTTTAAACATACCGGAAAATTACCAGAGAGTGTCGCTTATTCCAATCCTTACTGGTTAAATGAGAAACACAGCAACGGATTGTACAGCGTTAGTGATCAATTGCTCGTGGGCAAGGCAGAGAACGAACCTGAAGTATGTGTGACATTTCATGTGACCATTCAAGAGTTAACATTAACCATTGTAAAACCGATAGTGTACAAATACACAGATCCTGTGAAAGGAGAAATCTACAGACCACTGGAAGTGCTACCTCCTGTCACTGTTAACCTAGCGGAGAAATTGTACGTCTTCGCAGATACGTTAGCCAAGCACATTCCTTTCATTGTGAAAGCCAATAGAGCTAATGCCGTTGGTACCTTACACTGGAATCTTCCCATCGGTTGGACAGCTACCTGCGAACAATCGACGTTCAGGCTCAATGCCAAAGGAGATGAAGTCACGATTGAAGTATTGGTACATCCTGGAAAAAATAGTTTGGATGGGAAAATATTGGTTTCACTCGTGTCAGAAAATGCACCTTTCGCAAAAAGTATCACACGTTTGGAATACGATCATATTCCCTACCAATTTATACTAAGTGATACGGAGGCAAACTTAGTCAACATCAACTTAAAAACTTCCGGCACACACATCGGCTATATCCCTGGTGCAGGAGACGATGTAGCGGCTTGTCTTAGACAAGTAGGTTATCAGGTGACGATACTGACCGATGAATTATTGGACAAAGGAAAACTATCTTCATACGATGCCATCGTGACGGGAATACGTGCCTACAATACCAATGACCGCTTGCAGGTTTACTATAACACCTTGATGGAATATGTGAGACAAGGAGGAAATCTTATCGTGCAATACAATACCAATAACCGCATCGGACCTTTGTTAGCCAAAATTGGGCCTTATCCCTTTACCATCTCCAGAGAGCGTGTAACAAATGAACAAGCAGAAATGCGTGTGTTAAAACCGGAACATCCCGCCTTTCATTTCCCTAACGAAATACGCAAGGGAGACTTTAACAATTGGGTGCAGGAACGCGGCATTTATTTCGCCAGTGATATAGACAAACAATATGAAAACCTGCTTTCCTTGAATGATCCAAATGAAAAACCAAACGAAGGAAGTCTGATCGTAACGAAATACGGTAAAGGTAATTTTGCTTATACCGGACTGGTTTTCTTCCGCGAGCTACCGGCTGGGATTCCCGGAGCTTACCGTTTGTTTGTGAATTTACTCAGCCTTCCTAAAAATAAATAGCATGTCGCACAAAGAAGAAAAGCCACCCTTCTTAGGCACCTGGAATAATGTCTACACACTCGTGATCGGATCGCTGGTGCTTATGATTGTATTTTTTTACCTCTTCACTCAATACTTCGCATGAGCATACTAGACTGGGCGGTACTCGGACTTACCCTGCTGTGCATTGTATCCTATGGTTTATGGAAAAGCCGTGGCGCTAAAAATATCGAAGGCTATTTACTGGCAGATAAAGAATTGCCCTGGTACCAAGTTGGATTATCTGTGATGGCTACACAAGCCAGTGCCATCACGTTTCTCTCTGCACCGGGTCAAGCCTACAGCGATGGCTTGCGTTTCGTTCAATTCTATTTTGGATTGCCTTTAGCCATGGTAGTGTTATGCCAAACGTTCATTCCTATTTTTAGAACACTCAACGTTTATACGGCCTACGAATATTTGGAAAAACGATTCGATAGTAAAACCAGATCGCTGACTGCTTTTTTATTCTTACTGCAACGCGGCTTGTCCACCGGCATTACCATCTACGCGCCTTCCATCATTCTATCCACCATCCTGAACATTGACATCACTTATACGACTTTGTTCACCGGAGGTATTGTTATTTTATATACGGTATACGGAGGAACAAAAGCCGTGTCCTATACCCAGATGTTTCAGATGGGTATTATCTTCACAGGCCTCTTCATAGCGGGTTACATGGTGGTGCATTTATTGCCGGCGCATGTAGGCTTCATCGATGCCTTGCATATTGCCGGTAAAATGAATAAACTCAATGCGATTGATACCACCTTTGATTTGAACAATCGCTACAATATCTGGTCAGGAATCATCGGCGGATTTTTTTTGCAGCTTTCTTACTTCGGAACAGATCAATCACAGGTAGGCCGCTACCTTACCGGTAAATCAACAACAGAAAGCCGATTGGGATTGGTGATGAACGGCCTGGTAAAAATACCAATGCAGTTTTTGATCCTGTTGATCGGAACATTGGTTTTTGTTTTCTATCAATACAATACTCCCCCACTGTTTTTCAATCCAACAGAAGTAGCGCGCATCGAGCAGAGTTCTTACAACATACAATACAAGGACATTGAACAAAAGCATCAGGAAGCACATGCACAAAAACAAATTCATGCCGATCAATTGTTACAAGCTATCGATCGCCAGGAAGAAAAAGGTGTTGATGAAGCACAAAAACAATTGTTACAGGATGAACAACGCACTACTCTTTTAAAAAGCAAAGCCGTCGCTTTGATGCAAAAAAATAATATTAAATCAGATCCCAATGACACGAATTATGTGTTCCTAAGTTTTGTCACGCATTACTTGCCTCATGGATTAATTGGTTTACTGATTGCCATCATATTACTTGCTTCCATGGGTTCGACAGCGAGCGGAATGAATTCACTGGCTTCTACAACCGTAGTGGATTTCTATAAACGTTTCGTCAATACTGCCGGGGATGCCAGCACTTACCTCGCTGCTTCTCGCTGGTACACGGTCGGTTGGGGGATTTTCTGTATAGGCATTGCTTTGTACGCCAGTAAACTGGGCAATTTGATCGAAGCCGTAAATATTTTAGGCTCGTTGTTTTATGGAACCATACTCGGTATTTTCCTTGTGGCCTTTTATCTTAAAAAAGTAAAAGGCACTGCGGTATTCTATGCGGCATTGATAACGGAAGCATTCGTCGTATGTGTCTGGCTGACGGATCTAATGGCGTTTCTTTGGTTGAATGCCATTGGTTGTTTGTTGCTGATGGCCTTGGCTTCGGCGATACAAACGTTTTGTAAATCTTCTTTAAAAAAATAATCCATCTGCCTTGCCCCTAATCCCCTAAAGGCGACTTTAAAATAAAACAATAAACACTACAGACATTTCGTCCCTCTTGGACGTTACGTGTTTTACTTAATCTGCTCGTCCCACAGGGACGAAATATCTATAACCACGAACAAATAATAAGCAAGTCCCCTTTAGGGGATTAGGAGCAAGACAGATGGATTAGCAAAATGGACAATAAAAAAAGCCATCCGTATAAATGCAGATGGCTTTCTCATTAAATAATTAAGACTATTTTTTACCTTTTGTATCAGCAATCATTTTTTCTCCCATCTTCACATAATCTTCGTTGTTGG
The DNA here is from genome assembly GCA_014376985.1 of Cytophagaceae bacterium. GTDB lineage: Bacteria > Bacteroidota > Bacteroidia > Cytophagales > Cytophagaceae > JACMQM01. The sequence goes on from JACMQM010000240.1 coordinate 14,189, forward strand.
CTTCTTTCGCCAATACAACTACTTTCTCAGCAGATGCAGCAGCACTTGCATTGTCTTTCAATTCATACTCGATACGTGATTTTGTCATCAATACCCAGAATGCTTTTGGATTTTGCTCTACTGCTTTGTTTACCCAAATCAATGCCTGGTTCAAATCTTTTTTGTTTTCTAAGTAATAAGCAGCCGCCTGGAAATAAGGACGAGAATCTGCAGCCATTGTTGATTCAATGTTCTTCATGATCTTCGCGTCAATTTCAGCGGTGATTTTAACCGGTACACGTGTTTTATCCCAAAGGATTTCCAAGACTAAACTGCTAGATGTAACATCTGCCAAATTGATTGTGAATGTTTCTACTGATGTAGTTAAAGCTGTTGGCTTAACTATTACACGCAATACTTCATTTTCGGCTTTATAGCTCGTCACGTTTCCGTTCAATGCAAGATCAGAATACAACATCACTTCCCAACTGTCTTTATTTGGAATCGTGTAAAGACCGTAAGTACCGGCTTTCACTTCTTTGCCTTCTACTTTCACATCTTCTGCAAATGTTACTTTTGTAGTTCCATTGGCACCTGTACGCCATACTTTTCCAAAAGGAACAAGCTCACCGAATACCACACGTTTCTTTACAGAAGGACGAGAATATTCAACTGTTAAGTCTCCTAATGCAAATGCTTGTTTGATAGTTTGAGAAGGACTTGGTGCAGGAGTTTTCAAACCAGGCGCCTGAGCCTGTAACAAAAGAGTTGAAAGAGTAAGAGCAACTGCTCCGGCAAGCACAATTAGTTTATTCATTTTCATTTTTGTTTAAGTGAATAAGAGTAGAAATTATAGGTTGTGTGTTAATTAAAGAAGAATGAATCATAAGATTCTTCACAAACAAAAATAACATTAAGAAAGCTTTTCAAATTCTTCACGCAATTCTTTTTCCCAGGCTGCAGCAGTGGTATTTATTTCACCCAAGGCTTTACCGATCTCCTCTTTATTACCTTCCTTGCATTTACCTTCGAGAGTCACCAGATTTTGTTTGTAAACAGCTGAGTCAAAAATATCCGCCGAAGATTTAAGCATGTGAGCAGTCGCTTTCATCTCTGCAAAATTATTTTTTTCATAGGCTGATTTCAGAGAACGAATAGATTCTGCATTAAGTTCCAATACATCTTGTATAAATTCTTTTACCTGTTCTGTATCGTTCTTTGTAGAACTCATTAGAAATTGAAGGTCAACGTATTTGCTAGCCATGGCTGTATTAATTTTAATACAAGTTAAATATTTTTCGGGGTGTAACTTCAACTTTTTACAGAAAAAGAAAAGTCATTTAGATGTGCCAACTCACTGTATACAATAACATTGCAAACCATCGACGTTATTCTTACAAGGAATCAGGATGTGTTCACTTTTATTTAAGTTCACAAAAACAGAACCAAAAAAGCTTAATCCACTTTCTTACAAAGGAATAAAAAAAACAAGCGCTGAAAGTAGCCATGACAGGTGCTTACCTACAGGTGAGTGTCCAGAATATTTAGGAATGGAATTCGTCTACATCCATACTATGGCTTCGTTCCATTTAATCATGTCTTTATGAAACAGCTTTACGGCAAAAAATACCAGGCTTGCAGCATGTCAAAATAGCGACAAGTATAATTGTGCTCTCCTTTTTTACAATCGCCTGTGACAATTTTGAATACAATCCTTACCAAACGGACAATGCCAACCAACCATACCCTCTCAACAATAAAAATATAGAGGATTTATTGTAGGCAGAAACAAACACCGACGATACAATTCGTTTTATTTTCTCCGGCGACTCTCAACGTTTCTACGATGAACTGAAAAACCTCGCAACAAAAGCCAACAGCCTACCGAAAGTAGATTTTTTGATACTTGCGGGAGACATCACTGATTTCGGTTTACTACAAGAATTCATTGGGATCAATGACAAACTCAAAGGACTGAACTTTCCCTACATGGCTGTAGTTTGCAACCATAACTTGACGTCCAACGGATCAGCTATTTAGAGTAGTATGTTTGTTCATAAAAATTTCTCCTTCATTTATAAAAAAAACAAGTTCATTTTCCACGATAACAACAGCCGTAAATACAATTTCAATGGCAGTGTTCCGAACATTTCCTGGCTCGGTTCTCAACTGCATGATAAGAAAGCCGACTGGTGCATTGATGTTTCACATGTACATCCTTTTGATGTAGATTTTACAAAAATATAGAATTATCTTATACAGATCAATGGGCGACAGACTCGGCTTTCATCTTGTCACTACACGGACATTTGCATACCAGCGGTGATAGCTATATATACGATGACCATGTTCGCTGCATCAACACGGCAGCCGTGCAGCAACGAAAGTTTATGCTGTTGAAAATAGTCCATGTACAACTCAACAAGCGCATGATTTACTATTGATGAAACGTGTTTACTTTATAGTGATCTTTTTTACATGAGTCATGTCATGACTCCACAATACCTGCGCAAGAATACATCTTGCGGAATACAATATGCAGGCAGTATAGGATTTCTTTCCTTGGGTTATTATAAACACATCGCTAAAGATAAAATCAGCATAGGACTCGTGTATGGTTTTACGCCTAAAAATTTGGGAAGGCCTTTAGGATCTCTTTCCTTAAAAGTACGCTACGATCCTTTCGAATCAAAATACGCCGCAGCATCAGTATAAAACCCCTTCAAATTGTTTTTTTTCCGCGCAAAACTTCGGAAAATATTGATTTAAAATGAGGTTCAAATTATACAAAAGGTTACTACTGGTAGGGTAAGCAGCTTCCGACAGCATGCTTTCCTCAGTACACAAGTTTCCTTCGTTTTACCTAAGGGTTATTTCAGTAAATTTTCTCTATACCTGGAAGCCAATACCAATGGTCTCTATGTGTACAGCTACATCAATAGGAATACTATTGCACTTTATGATATTTTCTTTCTGAGAATAGGTTCCAGATTTTATCTGCGTAAAAAACCGATACAAAAAAAGCGTACCACAGGTATGACCTCTGATACGCTTTAAAATTATCATGTATAGGTATTATGATTTTTTAAAAATCACTTTATAGTCAGCTATTGCCTGGAAAAGAATTTTTTTAGCGACGTCAGCATTTTGAAAGTCTTCGACAATCACTGTTTTATTCTCCAGCTTTTTATAATCTTCGAAAAAGTTTTTAATCTCAGAAATAAAATGTTCCGGCAATTCTGAAATATCATTGATGTGGTTCACACTCTTATCGTGGGCTGCAACCGCAATGATCTTGTCATCCGCTTCTCCCCCATCCAACATGCGCATTACACCGATCACTTTTGCGGGAACAATACACAGGGGAACAATATCAATCTGAGAAATAATCAGGATATCCAAAGGGTCATTATCGTCACAATAAGTTTGCGGAATAAAACCATAGTTGGCCGGATAATACATGGAAGAATATAAGACCCTGTCAAGAATCAACAATCCGCTTTCTTTATCGAGTTCATACTTGGCTCTTGTTCCTTTAGGAATCTCGATGATACCGTTTACAAAATTGGGAACGTCTTCTCCGATGGAGACACTGTGCCATGGATTCGCACTCATACTGATTTTTTTTATTTTGTTGGATCTCCATTAGAAGGTCCTAAATATAGTGATCTTCCCGGAAATTAGATGTACGAACATAAAAAAAGTCCCGCTTTCAACGGGACTTTTTCTTGTAAACTGAGCTAATTAAGCTACAAAATGGGCTTCAGAAGTAATCGGAACGCTTAATGCTTTCGAGATGATACAATTCTTCTCGGCGTCTTTTGTAATGACGGTAAATTCATCTGCCGTAATACCGGCTACTTTTCCGGTGATGTTCAAGTGTATTCCAGTCACATCCAATCCTTCCATGGATAAGGTTGCTTCCGTATCCAGTGAGGCAGGATTTAATCCTTTCTGAGTCAATATAGCCCCAACAGCCATTGTAAAACAGCCTGCATGTGCCGCCGCCAGTAGTTCTTCAGGGTTTGTCCCTTTTTCACCTTCTTCAAAGCGAGTCTTGAAACTGTAATTGGTACTGGTTAAAATTCCGCTTTGAGTAGTTAAATTTCCTTTACCCTCTTTCAAATTGCCTTCCCAATGTGCTTTTGCTGTGCGTTTCATATTTTTATACCTGGTTTATGTGGAATGTCCTAAATGACAAACTCAAGGTTGCTCATTTTTTTGTAAATGTCCATACCTAAAAGGATTAATTTAGAAAATAAAGATTTAAAAATTAATGAGATCTTATTTAGAAAAGAAGATGAAACCTTTGAACTATTGCATCATTTATTGAAAGCATAGTAAGATGAGGGCGTGCCCCGCCGGAAAAGGCGGGTCGGACTTTCACTCCAAGTCCTCGCTCGGTATACTGCCATTGTTCAAGAATCAATAGCGCTCGCTGCGGGCTTTCCGTTCAATCCCTCACGCCACAATCGTTCTGAATGTCAAATTGATTCTAGCATTTTTAATCTTTGTAGTCTTTGGAAGACTATGCTGCCAATGCGTTTGTGTACTTCCTTTCATCACTAACAAACTACCGCTTTCCAATACCAGAGAAACAGTTTCCTTTGTCAATTTATGTTTCAAAGAAAACTTACGTTCAGCACCAAAGCTCAGAGAAGCTATGCTGGTATTCTTCCCCAATGATTTTTCATCGTCGCTATGCCAGGCCATGCCTTCGTTTCCGTCGTGGTATAAATTTAACAAACAGGAATTAAACTTTGCATCAGTGACCTCTTCCACCCTTTTCTTTAAGGCGATCAAATCTGCAGTCCAAGGCAACGCATGCTTGGTGGTATTGGAATATGTATACGAATAATTACTATCGCCATACCACGCGGCTTTTCGTTTGGTGATGATGTGTTTACCGTAAATGATGGCTTCATCATTTTTCCATTCTATGTTACTCAGCAATTTCTGCAAATAGAAAACCGCTTCTCCATCAGAAAAAATCTTTCCGTAGTAATTGACGATGCCCTCTTGTGGTAATAAATTTTCTATTGTGTCGCTATTGAATAAATTCATATTTCCATATTAAATAATCCCTCTTCATGCAATGTCGGCAAAGTCTGTAACCTTTATTAATAGCTTCTTCACAAGATATAAAAAAAGACTCTGTTGGCTTTCTTCATTCTTTTACCAGATCGGCAACCTAGCAACCTGTAAATTCTTAGAGTGGCATTTCCGGCACAACAGATTTGATGTTGTCTGATTTTATATCGAATTACAGTATCAGTTATATCTGTATGCCTTACCATTTTCTTTCATAACTTAGCAAAGCTCTTTGATAAAACAAAAATAACGTCAGTAGAAGGATATAACAAACCCGAAACTTGCTATCTATCTTAGGATAACATTTAAATCATCTCAACATGTCATACTGCAGTGTCATAGAATTCATGACGGAAGAGCGAAAAGCCTTACACAAAAACTACCACGACAACCACTATGGTTTTCCTATACACGATGACAATGAATTGTTTTGCCGGCTGGTTATGGAAATCAATCAGGCTGGATTGAGCTGGGAAACGATACTTAAGAAAGAAATTACATTTAGAAAAGCGTATCATAATTTCAATATCAAAAAGGTTGCTGCTTACACAGAGAAAGACAGGGAAAGACTATTGGCGGACGCCGGTATCATTCGCAATCGCCTGAAAGTAAATGCGGCGATAGAAAACGCGAAAACAATTCTTCTTTTACAAA
>JACMQM010000241.1 GCA_014376985.1 Cytophagaceae bacterium
CGGGATTGGGAATGATTTCAAGGAGTTGTAAATAACGCGGAGGATTGAAAAAGTGAGTGCCGCAGAAATGTTTGCGGAAATCTTCGCTGCGTCCTTCACTCATGTCATGCATCGGGATGCCCGATGTATTCGACGTGATGAGCGTACCGGATTTTCTAAATTTTTCTACTTGTTCAAAAACCTTTTTCTTAATGTCAAGGTTTTCTACTACAGCTTCCAACACCCAGTCGTACTCAGCGATGCGTGACATGTCATCGTCAAAGTTACCGGTTTCAATGCGTTGAGCGAATGCCGGATCATAAAGAGGAGAGGGGGTAGATTTCACTGCAGCAAGCAGTGCGTCGTTAACAATGCGGTTTCTAACCGACTTGCTTTCCAGTGTATGGCCTTTCGCCTTTTCCTGATCGTTGGGTTCCTTAGGTACAATGTCCAGTAGCAGAACCTGAACACCAATGTTGGCAAAATGACAGGCGATGCGCGAACCCATGACCCCTGATCCCAAGACAACAACCTTTGCTATTCTCCTCTTCATAATAAATACAGCGGATTGAATTATTGATTATAAATACTCTTCTTCTGAATGATCTCGTGGATCTTGTCCATGACTTCAAAAAACACAGTCAATTTAGCTTCCGGAATTTCTTCCTTTACCTTGACATTGAATATCTTGACTGTTTTTCGCGCCACTTCTCGAAATAGCTTTCCCTTTTCTGTCAAAAAAACCCTCACCAACCTTTTGTCGCTGGGGTCTTGAATCCGTTGTATAATACCTTCTTTCTCTAATTTTTTTAAAATTCTGGACAAACTTCCCGGCTCCATTCCCAGTGCCGGACCTATAGTTGTTACCGGGGAACCTTCGACTGCGTCGATGTTCAGTAACACAAAGCCTGTAGCTGCTGTAGCTCCGTATGCAGCACCTTGCTCATTGTATACTTTTGAAATGTGATGCCATGCCGACTTGATGTGAAAGTCAACGGTGTCTCTTGGTTTCATGTTTATTTAATTAAACGATGCGTGCATGCAAAATGTTATACAAGTTTACGTTCTTTAAAGTTCATTTTATTATTCTAGCTGTTGACGATTTCTTGTTGCTCGCTTAAGGTTTGCTTGTAAATGTCCAGCATCAAAAAGAAGTAAGACAACAATAGCGGACCAAAAATAAAACCCGCTACTTCAAACAAATGAACCCCAACAATGAGTCCAATATAGTAATCATCGGGTGAACATCACCTATTTTGCGGGCAAAAATAAATCGGGGGAAATTGTCTGAATATCCAATGATCAGCATTCCCTAAGCTACCATGATAGGATTGCTTAGGCATACACCATGTATAAAAGTGAACAGCTGTTGCTGTGCAAATGATGTTTAAACCTATAACAAGAGAAGAGTCTCCTTCTATTGTTCCCAGAACAATAGAAGGTTCATGCCTTGCTATAGTAGGCTAAAGAACATAAACCCTGAAGCAGAGCATGTAACGTTGAAATAATGACATTCGTGTAAATCATCTTTCTGAGTTCAAGGGTTGCCGTAATGGCATGGTCATAATCTCTAAGTTCATAAAATCACGAATGCTGTCAACTGACTGAATATGCAAACGTTCAGAATTGAAGGGGCTTATTTGATAGTTTTCTAACCGTCATTTTTGTATTTTTGACAGCTCAGACAGCAAATAAAATTAAAAAAAACAATTTGTTAGCAAACGATTAAGAATGGAACTATCAGGAAAAATAGTGCAGCTGCTTGCACTGCAAAAAGGCGACGGAAAAAACGGGGGTTGGAAAAAACAAGAATTTGTAATTGAAACTTCAGGCAATTACCCTAAAAAAGTATGCTTCAGTTTGTGGGGCGAGAAAATAGATCAAAGTCCTTTGTCAGAAGGAACTGCAGTAAAAGTTTCCTTTGACGTGGAAAGCCGAGAGTACAATGGCAAATGGTATACGGATGCGAAAGCCTGGAAAGTAGAAGCAGACAATGGTGTTCCATCTTCTCCTTCCTCTAGAAACGATAACAACAGCGGCGCAGACGATTCTTTCCCTGCCGGTCAAACCTTCACTTCTAGTTCTGCGGATGAATTAAACGACTTGCCGTTTTGATGAAATACGATGGTTTTTAGCAGTAGCATTTTTCTTTTTCTTTTTTTACCTGTTTTCTTATTAGTTTATCATCTTGTAACCTCTGCTTACAAGAACTTGGTGATCGTATTGGCCAGTCTGGTTTTCTATGCCTGGGGAGCTCCCTTGTTTGTGTTTTTTCTTTTGGCTTTGATGTCTGTTGATTTTTATGTGGTAAGATCACAGTATTTATGTACCACACCCAGAAGAAAAAAAATCCTCCTGGGTGTATCTGTCGCGCTGAATCTGGGGGCCTTAGCGTACTTCAAGTACGCCAATTTTTTTGTTGAAAATCTGAATGGCGTTACAGAGTCTGTTTTTCACCACCGTATTCCATGGATAGATGTAGCACTTCCTATAGGCATTTCTTTTTATACGTTTCATGCTCTTTCTTATTCAATCGATGTTTACAGAGGTGTTCATCGTCCTATGGAAAAACTCAGTGAATACATTTTATATATACTCGCATTTCCGCAACTCATAGCCGGACCAATCATTCGGTTCAACACAATGGCAGATCAGATCACAAGTCGCAAAGAAACAAGTGACGACAAGTTGTTTGGATTTTTTAGGTTTAGTATTGGTCTTGCTAAAAAAATGCTTGTCGCCAATTCATTAGGCTTGCAAGCCGATCTAATTCTTAATAGTAACCCGGCTAGCCTTTCCACTACTGCGGCTTGGGTGGGCATTGTAGCCTATACTTTTCAATTGTATTTTGATTTTTCTGCTTATACAGATATGGCCTTGGGGTTAGGAAAAATAATAGGCTTTTCTTTCCCTGAAAATTTCAATAGCCCTTATACCGCTCAGAATATTACAGACTTCTGGAGAAGATGGCACATCTCTCTTAGCCGCTGGATGCGCGATTACTTATACATTCCTCTTGGTGGCAACAGAGTAAAAACAAAATCAAGAGCTTATCTGAATTTATGGATCGTATTCCTTCTCTCCGGTCTATGGCATGGAGCTTCGTGGAATTTCCTTATCTGGGGTGCTTACCATGGACTCTTCTTGATTCTTGATAAGTTGTTTCTCATTCAATTACTCGATAAATTTCCCACATTTGTGCGCGTAGCCTTTACTTTCTTTGTTGTCATGATCGGATGGGTGTTTTTTAGAATAGAAAAATTTGATGAGGCTTTGCGCTATCTCTGCAGACTCTTCGATCTATCACGTATAACTGTGGAGTACTACAATACTTCTTTTTACTTTTTCCTATTTATTGCTGCATCGTTTTCTTTTATTACTCTTAGCAAGGTCGGTAAAGCATTAGAAATATGGACTTATGAAATAACTTCCTATAACGATAAAGCATTTGTTTTACGTTGCGTGATGGCTTTCCTATTGTTTGTATTCTCTGCTAGTTTTGTGGCATCTTCTGGCTTTAATCCTTTCATTTATTTTAGGTTCTAGATGTATACTAAAATTTCAGGTATCGTTCGTTTTTTTTTATTACTTGGCGTATTGAGTTACCTGAGTATTCCTATTGTGGGGTTTTTTGCTAGTCCTTCTCAGCAGCCCATCCTACAAGGATCTTACACCATTTATGAAAAACCTTCTTTTTCGTGGAAGAATTGGACGGAAGGTGTTTTTCAATTACAGTTTGATCAATATTACAATCAGCAGTTTCGATACCAAGCTTTTTTCGTTCAGCTGAACAATCAGTTTTTCTTTTCCTGCTTTCAAGAATCCAAAGCAAATGGTACTGTTGTCGGAAAAGACGATTACTTGTATGAAAGTAAATACATAAAATCTTATCTGGGCAATGACTTTATTGGTAAAGTACAACTGAACAAAACAGTAGAAAAAATTAAAGCTCTTCAAGATTACTTGAAGCAAAACAATACCGACCTGATACTTGTACTTGCTCCAAACAAGGCTCGGTTCTATTCGGAATATATTCCTACACCCTTTGATTCAGAGGTCCCAGGTGAATCTAACTTAGTGTATTTGCGTGAAAACTTAGCGTATAGTGGTATTCATTATATAGATTTTGATCGCTGGTTAATTTCTTTAAAGACTAAAAATGAAAAACTGTTTACAAAATATGGCACGCATTGGAGCGAATATAGTGCAGTATTAGCTACAGATTCTTTATTTCGCTACGTGACTCAATTAAAACAACGCCCACCCTTTTCAATTGTTATAGATTCATTGGAGCAGACTAATCAGGCAAGAGTCACCGATAGCGACATTGGCGATGGATTGAATTTATTATGGGAACTTCCACAAACGAACTACTGGTATCCACACTACCATTTAAAAGGGGATTCTTCTCTGAAAGATCTTTCCGTACTTAGTGTTGGTGATAGTTTTTATTGGAGTATTTTCTATTTAATGGATAAAGAAGCATTGGTGAAAAAAAATGATTTCTGGTATTACAATAAAGAAGTCTACCCGGAAAGCTTTACAAAAAAAACACCTGTAATTACCAAACATGTAGCTTCAGCATTGAAACGCTACGATGTAGTTATTCTGATTGTCTCAGAACCGCAACTTAATAACATTCTTTTTGATCTTGACAAAGCCATGAAATGGTGACAAACTAATTTTTCTCATTTGTCAAACGGATAAAGGGTACTGAATTTTTCTCTACATCCAGTACCAGCGCCAAATCATCTGTGGTCATAAAGCCCGGATGAAACACAGAGCCCAGCGATCCCGCAATATTTTCGAACGTGTACTCTTTACCGAAATAACTTACTCTTAGTGTTGAGGTTCCTCTTCCCGTGAGCATGTCCATGATGAAGGCCCCGTCTTCCGCTGAGTAGGCGATAGGGAACTTCGCGCCATTGGCCGTCTCGATCCACACTTTGGCTTTCATTAAAGGGATGGAAGTAGAAGGGAAATATAATTTTCCTTTTATTCTGCAGTATTGACGGTGCAATTGCTGCATTGGCTTTTTTGCAATTGGATTTAAAAATTGCAACAGTGCCTGGGTACGAATCTTCATTGCCATAAGAGCCTCCTTTCTAAGGGTTTGATTCACTACCTTATATACGCTAAACTGTGCCATTTGGTGCCTGTTGTGGATAAGTTCAAGCCTTGTTTTCAAGGAGTTAGCATTACTACAATAAGTACTTTTGATTAATTTTAATGTGAAGTTCAAGATGATCGGTTAAAAAATGAGTCTAAATAGTATTCCAGAAAGCATTGAAGTACAAAAACACTCTGTTTTATTAAGGGAATGTTATCAAAAGCTATGTGGAAAACCTTTTCCGATAGACCTCTCAAAACTACCGTTAGCAGAGGCTTTATATACTAGTGATTGGATTATTGTGTCGCATGGTGTTGAAAAAGATCCAATCTTTAACTACGCAAATTGCTCTGCACAGGCTCTTTGGGGAATAGACTGGGAAAATTTTACCCAACTTCCTTCTCGTTTATCAGCTCGAGAAGATAAAGTAGAGAAGCGGGAAGCCGCATTAAAAGAAGCCTTTGCAAAGGGTTACATTGAAAATTACGTAGGCATTAGAATAGATGCGGAAGGAAAAGAATTCTACATCCGCAATGTCACGTTATGGAATTTGATTGATAGAGAAGGCTCGCCACTTGGGCAGGCGGCGATGTTTGATACTTGGGAATATTTATGAATCACCGCAGGGGCACAATGCATTGTGTACCTACTCGAGGGTTGATAATATTTTTATGATTTCGTTCAAGGTGCTTTTGCCTTTATCTGCTTCGTACCATTTAAACAGTTCGATCGCCATTTCCTTTTGATTAAAATTATGTCTTTGTTTCATTTCCACCACAATCTCCTGTGCCTTTTCCGGACGAGGTCCCCAGTCTGCCAACACCTGATGTGTCGTGGGATCTACAATGATTAGTTTGGCTATTGATCTTCCTCCATTAGTGAGAAATTTGTCCATGATCTCCAAATGCTCATCTCGCAAAATAATCGTCAAGTCTACTGCAGGCAAAGCCTTGGCTAAACCAGCAATAATAGGAACGGTGTAAGAAGCATCTCCACACCAAGCCTCGGAAATCAATAAAAACTGATACGGCTTTGTAATGTGTTGTGACGCATCGGGGGGTACTGTTAATAGCTCTTCCGCACGTTTCATGCGTGCTACGTTCTGACGTGTATAATCTATATAAAAAGCAGATTGATTGCTTCCGGTGGTATTATTCTTTGCCAATAACTGATCGATAAGCTGACGGTACTGATTATAAGTATATGTCCCTGAAAGTTCGCTAACGAAGATATTGAGCCCTTCTATTGATTTTTTCATGTTCTTCAAACACATCCTCTTTGCTTATAATTCCAGTTTTTAATTTTTTTCATGCCCCTGGTCAATTTTAGAGTTAAAAAGTGGATTTGAAACCAAATAAATCTACCTTTACGCACTTTCCAAAAAACGCTTATAACATGCAAATAGATAACAACAAAGTAGTAGAGCTGCTGTACGAGCTTCGTCTCGACAGCGCAACCAGCGAAGCCTTTGAAACAACCACACCTGAGAATCCTTTCGTATTCTTATTTGGTGCAAACAATGTACTTCCAGATTTCGAAACGCATTTGAAAGATTTGAAAGCCGGTGATAAATTCTCTTTCTCTATCGAATCTGAAAACGGTTACGGTGAATACGATGAAGAAGCCATCGTTGAATTGCCAAGAAACATTTTCGAAGTAGACGGCAAATTGGATGAAAACATGGTGAAAGCCGGTAACGTGCTTCCTATGCGCGATCAGGACGGTCATGCCATGAACGGTACCGTAGTAGAACTGAAATCTGATGTTATCTTAATGGATTTCAACCATCCATTAGCCGGCAAAAATCTATTCTTTTCGGGTACTATTGCCAGTGTAAGAGAAGCTACGGAAGAAGAGCTTGATCACGGACACGTGCACGGTCCACACGGACATCATCATTAATATTCTTTGAAACAGTCCTGGCTTTCTCAGCCCGGACTGTTTTTTTTCTTTTTTATCTACCTCTCTCTCTATCCCTTTTTCCTATGAAAAAATGTATCCCGGCCTTGAGCCTTTTGCTGATGTTATTCAGCAGCTTTGTTTCTTTTGCCCAATCAGAAGAGGCTTTTGAAAAAAACGACTTCATTATCAACGGTGGTTTTGGTGTAGGCTTTGGCTACGGTTATCAAAACTATTCCGCAGAATCCTATGGTTATTCTTCTTACGGTTCCGACTTCAGAGTTAATTATACGATCGGAGGAGTTTTTCCTGTGACTGCCGAATATGCAGTCAGTAATAAATTCGGATTAGGTCTGGCCTATCAGCATGGTGCATACATCAACAC
>JACMQM010000242.1 GCA_014376985.1 Cytophagaceae bacterium
CTCCAGTATAAACCAGATCTGTTGGTTGAGGTTTCAACTCTTCTGCAACAGGCTCCAGCTCTGCGAAGTCAAGATGTATCTCTCCGCTTTTCGCTACCAATTTAAGTCTTCCACCAGCAGGAATTTTTGCTGGCAATTTCAAGCGTACTTCATCAAATCTCATTTTGGGATTATCATTTCTAACAGCAACGTTGTTAGAGTTTCCATTCGTTGTCAAATATTCCCAAGAATAGAAAGACGTCAGATTTAATGTACCTACCAATTTACCATTGGCATAAACATCTAATACACCTGATTTTTCATCGGGCACACTATAACGCACCACAAGACCATCCCCTTCTTTCTTCACTTTCCATTCTACAGAGGCGTCTTTACCTGATAAATTAACGCATACTTGTTCTGAAGCTTCGCTTTGTAAATCTTTTTGACTAAAAGACATCGTCGGAACACTAGCATTAGTCAATGTGCCCTGATCAGCCTCGTATCGGGTGTAGGGAGCATCGTAATAACCTCTCTGTTCCTGAGCATACGAAGTATTGGTTAAAAGTACAGCGCTGAATATAATCAGGCTTAGATTTTTGAATGTTCTCATCGGCTTTTTAGTTTGAGTTAGTGGTAACACTTTGTTGAACTATTTATCCATGAAAGAAATCTTAGCGGTATTCCTTTCACGGGCATTGCAAGAATCGTGCACTTATAATTGCAAGAAAGGATTTTAAAAACTCGTGGATTAGATATAAAATAACCGGCAAATGTTGAGACACTTGCCGGTTACTGTATTATTTTAAGATTACTGAATAGATACTTTACGTGTAGCTTTACCTTTTTCAGTAGTTACATTCAGGATGTACACACCTTTTGTAAAGTTTGAAGTATTCATTCTGATTTCATTTGCGCCAGCATTTGCAGACGTTGTATACACTGTATTTCCAACGATGTCAGTTAAAGAAACAGTAGTACCAGAAGTAGATTCAAAAGTAACATTCAACGTTTCTTTAGCAGGGTTTGGATAAGCTTTCAAAGAACCGTCAACAGCAGCATCAGTGATAGCAGTAGGAATTGGATCAAGTGGAGCTAAAACGTTACCTATTTTAAAGCTACGTAATACTAAAGCACCTGTGTAATTGTCTTGAGATTGAGCTTCAGCATCAAATCTATGGCTTCCTTCATTCATTGCGTGATCAGAAAACGGACGAGGATCACCCCAACCTTCATTGAAGATAAACTGTACATTTTTCACTTGAGAAGGATCAAAATCATAGGTAGTAGCAGGCATTGTGTTTGGATTACCACCTGTGTAGCTACTCCATTTCAAACCACCTATTGCACCAGCTGCTGAAGACAAATCAATTCTGATTGTTCTTCTTGTAGCAGCCTTCAAAACAAAACCATTGTATGCTTTTCTAGGATAAACAGCGTCTAGGTTACTTGGCAAAGGATAGATATCATCTTCTGTCAAACCAGCCCAAGTCAAATTAGGAATAATCGTTGCTTCATCGCTAACTCCGACTAAATCAGAAAGATTAGGTTCGATTTCAGTGTATTTGTTATTTATATCAGTCAATACCACTCTCATCGTCAGATCCTTTGTAGAAGAAAGGTTTTCAATATCTACTTCCACATCTGCCATTGTTGAACAGTTCAATGTAAATGGAACAGGAGTTGTAGCTCCATCGTTACCAAAATTCACTTCTAGGTAAACTGCGCCGTGTTCAGCAGTATAAGTAAAGGTTTCTTTACCTGTAACCTCATCACGTACATCTGTGGCGTCAGCTACCTGACCTCTCCAATAAAATATCCCTCTTTGATTTGCAGGCTGATAATTTCCTGAGAAATCATCATAGGCAGATGCAGACGTTGTTCCAGGAGTCTGGGCATTAGCTGATGCTATGAAAAGCATTAATGCACTTCCGCTTAGTAATAATTTTTTCATAATTCAATCATTTAAAGGTTGTTGTTTAGTTAGTCTAGCCTGACTTCTGCCTTACGTATTTTGGCTTATTGGATTTACTTTATATTAATATGAAAGAATCCTTGAGAAGCTTAGCGTATTCAAATGAAAAAAATAATAAGAGGATTGACTAGTAATCAATTTAAAATATCAATAAAACCAATAAATAAAAATACACCCGACTGTATTCCAGTAGCTACAAAAAATAAAAGGAAAATAAATATAGACAAAATATACTGCCTAAATCGCTTTGATTTTCATCAATTCCTCTTCGAACCTTTCATTCTCAATAATTGACTTATTCTTCACGCGGGTCTTGTAAGTATAAATGGTATTTACAGAATAATCCAGAATTCC
Source organism: Cytophagaceae bacterium (assembly GCA_014376985.1). GTDB lineage: Bacteria > Bacteroidota > Bacteroidia > Cytophagales > Cytophagaceae > JACMQM01. The sequence goes on from JACMQM010000242.1 coordinate 2,309, forward strand.
AGCAATCTTTTCAGTATCCGTAATACCTAGGCGAATCAAAGCGAAAATCCTCAATTCTGTAGGTAAACCTTGTTTCTCACCTATTACAAATTGTTCTTCTGCACTAAATAAAGCATTAAACTGGTCAATAAAGCCTGGGAAGATTTTAAGGAAGGTTCTATCGAAAGTCAAGTACAATTGTTCACGCTCAGGCTTAAGGTTCATGTTATTGACTAAATCCTTAATATCCTCTATTTTCTTCTGCGAAATCTTGCGATCTATCGTATTCTTGAATTTTTCAATCTTCTCAATGCCTTCAGATATGATTTTAAAGAAGCTCCCTATGTATTCTTCTTTAATTTTATTGGCATCTTCCAGTTTACTATTGATATCGCCCAACTTAGAATTGACTTCTGCCAATTGTGTGTTTGTTTTTTCTAAGTTCTGATGAGACAGAGTCAAATCTAATTTTGCTACATCTAATTTTCGGTATTGACGGTAAATGATGATAGCAAAAAGTATGATGAATATAATCAGAATGGTAGCCGTAATGGAATAGTAAAACAAATCACTTTTTTGCCCTTCTACTATTTTCAATTGTGTGCCTTCAATAATAGGAAGAAGGTTCGCAATTTGAATTTTACGATGTTTCGCTCCATAAAAATAAGCGTCTTCTAAAGCTACTTTTACATATTTATAAGAACGCTCTATATTTCCTTCTTCATATAAAACTTCGGCCAGGTCACGTATCGCAACTGTTTCTCGAATTGAATAAATAATATCGGCAATGGCAGCTTTCGCTAAAAAGGTCTTAGCTTTTTCAAGGTTATGATCTAAACGGTATAAATAACTAAGACTGGAAGAAGCAATAGCCATTTCTGGTTTTGTCAGTCTGGTATCTTGAAGTGCTTTTTCAAAAGTAAGAATACCATGCTTTATGTCCTTGACTCTCATGTATTCCAATCCCTTGAGCAATAGAAAACGGATAGAATTAGGTTCGGATAAATCCAAAGCTTTTTGCAAATAACCATTCCCTATTTTATCGTAACGTTCGGAGAAAAAATGATCGTGAGAATAATCCGCTAAATCGTAGTAAGTTCTGGCAAGAATAGCATAGTACTCTACTTTTGAGTCTTTTGTAAGCGTTTCCACTTTCACTGAATTCAAGGTATCCAATGCTTCCTTGAACATTCCGGCAGAAAGCAAAGTGAAACTGATTTTCACTTTAGCATCGTTTATAACAGGTTCTTCCTTTAACTTATAAGCGGTTTGCAATAAAATTCTGCCATAACTGAAAGCTGAATCGTATATAAATGATTTGTATTCTTCAAATAATTGTACAGATGTAGCGTATTGTGCTTCCAGTGCAGCTTTATCTTCTCCGGCAACAAATTGCTTCTTGATAGCAATGATCCGTTCCTGTTTCTTTTTTAAAAAATCTTCTCTTTTCTCCAGAGTCTGATCCAATTCCTCCAATAAACTATCTACAGGAGTTTCGGCATAGACAGTAGAAAATGAAAACAAGATTACAAACAGAACTAAAAATTTAGATTTTTTTATCATATTATAATAAGATACTGAAAGCCGAATGCATTATTAATTCTGTATTCAGCGGGCTGCAATTATACGTCCATTATTTTTTATAAGTTACACTATATAACTTTAATGACAATGGGATCATTCTTTATACAAATATATAATAAAAGGTAATAATCCATGCGTAAGAATACTTGTGTTGTCAACAGTTCTATTCTATCATTTGGCCATAAAAAGGCCTGTTTAGTATTTTTTTACAATATTCTAATGAGTAATAATGCCTATTAAAAAAAAGGCAGAAATTAAGCCTGAATTTCAACAAATATTCATTTTGGACTATTTAGAGTATTAAAAACAGCCATTAAAATTAAATAAAGCACATGAAATAAAATATTATAGTTCAAATCAAGCCTTAGCAACATAAAAAATCATCTGCTATAAGTTCTCATTAGAATTTATAGCAGATGATGAGTAACTGTATTATAGCTATTTACTTAGTAATAGGAGTTGCTGGGACGACTCTTATTTCATTGATGTATATGACACCGTTAAATCCAGGTGTTTGACCTGGATTGACAAAAAACTGTAATGTATTGATCAATGCTCCATTTACTTTATGTTTCTCAGGAGTATTTTGAGTGTAGATATCTCTTAAATCGAAGAAATACTCTTTAAACTCTGTAGAATTTTCGATCTTATTGAAAGGCTGTTTAGAATTAGTCATGAAACCATCCGCATCAACCAATTGAACGTAAAGTAAAGCAGAGGAAGTATCCTTACTTTCAGCACGCGCAGTAACTTTTAACATGACTGGTTCTTTTATTACATCTATCGGAGGAAAGGTAGCACCAAAAGGATGTGTATTTTCAACGATAACTGGATTTGTCGCGCCAGCTATACTGTCTGCTTCCAATGGAGTAACTTCTATAGCAAAGGTATCCCCTCTTTCTATGTAAATCCCTTTACTTGCCCACCAGATACCGCCTCTTTTCAGATCACCACCATAAAAACTACGAGCGGTCACTCCTATTAAAGCACTTTTCTCAGTTTGCTCTTCTTCTTTTGCAGCTCCTCCTTTTTTCGTAGGTTCTTCCTGATTGTGCAGGCCAATCGCGTATTCATCTGAAAGATCATACGTTTGCAACTGCACTCCGCAAGAAGTGACAAAAATTATAAAACCGCCAAGTAAAGAATATATAATTCCTTTTTTCATTTCTCTTAGTGACAAGGTTTAAATGGACCGCCGACTGTAATGATTGGATAATCGAAATAGACTTCGATGGGTGAATTAGGACTTGTTTTCTTAACCACTACAATATCCCATGATCTCAATCTGTCTGGTTCATGCATTTTATTGCCGCTTCCTCCGAAGTCAGCATTTAAGCTTGGTGTCAAATCACTGTATTTAAAGCTGAACAATTTCCATCCTTTATGATTTAAAGTAATACGCGCAACAAACGCATCGTCATCTGTACCCTGGTAACCTGGCGCACCATCGAAATCTGATTCCTGATATTCCAACTCCACTCCTGCATTAGGATCTCCTGTACCATACAAGTATATGTTGACCCAAACTTGGCTAGCGTCAGCTGGTAAGCCAGTGAAACTGCTTGTACGTGTATATTGCATTCCGCTTACAAAAGTAGGTTGTGCGCCTAATCCTTTGATGTAATAATATTGTAGGCCTTCTACTGATGGCACTGGATGGCCTGTATAATCTATTGCCGCAGATGCAACGCCCTGGTCTACATTTGCAATAGGTGTTGTAGGATTGCTGAATGGGAACCAATTGTTCGCTCCAATAATTTTTGTTGCGTCCTCAAAATCACCATACCGGGAGAACTTACCACATGTTAACGTATAAACAGGCGCTTCAGTAATCATAATTGGAGTAGCAGTCTGACCCGTCATTGTTGTACCAAAGAAAGAGAGAGTAGCGGTTACATTTTCATCTTTTCTAAAAAAATAAACACCATCGTGATCCCCCCACCATTGAAGACCTGTAAAGCCATTTGATATTCCCTTGAAAATACGAACCGCACCTGATGTTTGTCCGGTCAAAGTCAATGTCCAGCTTACGCTACTGGTAAAAGTAGCGTCAAACGTAATAGCTGCGGCCGGGTTAAAATCCGCTGTAGTAGACGAAGACGAGAAATTCATAACAGCAAATCCTTCCGGAGCAGAGATATAAGCAGGCCCTACATACTCTGTACTTTTTCTGGTACAGGAAAACACAGTAACTATTATAAGAAACGTAATGGCGATTGAAAATCTGAATAGCAGTTTCATAGTTCTCCTTTCTTTTAAAACTTAAGTCCAAATACAAAAAACAATTGATTCATTTTGTAAGTATTACGATCTGTTTGCTTGTCGTTAAAACTAACATCATGGTAATGCATGCTAAAATAGCACCCTTGACCATAATCATAACGCAATCCTGCAGCTAATATCGTTTGAGATTGACTAAACTGTTGAGAATTGAATGCTGTAATCTGATTCAATTGATCTCTTGTTGCCTGCACTTCGTTACCCTGCACATTAAATATCTTGGCACCTCCTAAAACATGCAAGTCTTTAAACACTTCAATATCTAATCCAACATCAATCAAGCTACTGGATAAATCAATAGTATTTGTTCCACCGCGTTTAGAACTTTCTGTTCTCAAACCACCATTGATGGCGATCAGTTTCTCAAAATTTAACACTTTATTCAAGTTGAATACAAATCCTCCCTGAATCAATGTGAACTTCCTTTTTTCAAAAGTAACTGAATCTCCTTCTGAAACACTTTCAGACAAGAAATTTGCTTCCACATTTGCATTAAATACTTTGTTAGGTGTTTCTACTTCTGCTATGAAAGTATAGCCCTTTCTATTTGGAGTGGCTTTACCGTATGGCTCTACCATGTTGTATTGTACGTAATAACTCATCAACGTGGTTGAAATGGCCTGGTTGTAAAGTCTTCTCTCCTGAGAATAGGTTTCAAAGATACCAATCGGACGTGTCGTAAGCCCATCATTCATTAAAGGGAAGTTGCTTGGAATAACATCTGCAGGAGCTGCTAATCTACGTGATTGTGCCATTGGGCTATTGAAATTATAACCTACATCCCTATATGATCCACCCAATGTCAAATTCCAGGGCTTATAAGTACCTTTGATACCTAAGTCATAGAAGAAGTCATTAAATTCATTGTAAGCAGTATCGATTGCTCTTTTCAATTCAAAATGAGAAGCTCCTACTTCACCTCCTAATACAAATTTAAAATTATCGCTATTGTCTAATGTAAAATCAAAATCAGTAGTATAAACCATGTTTTTGTAATCCACCTGAGCATTCGGTACGGTACCCGCAATATCACTTATACCGGCTAAGTTTCCAGCAATTCTAAAATACTTGCTTTGCGTCAGATCTAAACGACCACCGTAGAAATATCTGTCAGGAATTGTGGTAGAATTATTTCTTAACGTACGTCCGCCATAAGCTCTGATGCCTAAACTTTGAATACCATTCTTGAAATTCAACTGCGTTTTCAGGTTAACACCTTGCATACGCCAGGCATTGCCGATAAAGAAGTTTTCGTAATTGACGATGTCTCTTCTCAAGCTGAAGAGATTCGATTCATACTTGTTATAAATCGGTTCTGAATTCCAAAGCGTATATTGGGTATGCTTCAGGTAAATATCACCGATTTCATACTTTACTTTTTTGGCGATCAAACCTTCCATTTGTAATTGTCTGAATTCAAAAGAAGCTCCATCACTGAAAAACCCTCCAAATTCATTTCTCACCCTTAGGATGACTCCGGCTCTTAATACATCGGTGGCCTTCGCGTTTATACCAAGATCGAATAATGTATAACCACCAGAACCCTTTAGTTTAGAGGAATCTGTGGTGTTATCTGAAAGTCTGTCATTCGTTACCAAGGCACGGCCTACTCCTGTGAAATAGACATTCTGCGCTGACAGTTCGGTAACCAACAGAACTGAAAAGATAGAGAGTACAAGCGTTACTTTATTAAGCATTGTTCACGTAGTTAAAAGAATACTTTAAATTCAATTGTCATTTCATTACCACTGAATCTATCCAGCGTAAAGTTTTTGTCTTTGTGTTCGAACCAACGTTGTCTGATGTTCAAACTGGCAGAACTATGGAAATTATAATCCAAACCCAATCCATAACCATAACCCGTTTGATCGATTGGTTTACCATTATCACTGGCGATAGGCCTTCCAGCTGCGTCTTTAATTAATTGGCCATTCGCATCCGCTAATTCTGTTCTCTGATTACCCAATACCCTTTCCATACCCCAGAAGCCCACAACGGTTAGCTTAGGGTGAATGGCATAGAAGGCCATAAACTCTTCATAAAAATACCTGAGAAATGCTTTGTTAGAGAAGACTGGTATCGGCGACCAATTTTCCTGCACTGAACTGTAGTTTACATAATTGGTAAGTAATAACTCTTTTCCAAAAACTCTGAATTTATATTTCAAATCCAATTGAGCAGTGCTGAATGATTTTTTATAATCGACAAGCGTATCCGTAATCACGATGTTGTCATACGCATGTCTGAAGATCGAATGTGTGCGTCCATAAGGACCTGTGAATCTTTCGTAGAAGCCAAATCTAGAACGCGTCGTACTGTTGAGTCTGTGTTCGAATGTAATACTGTTTGTAGAAGGAACGATCGCATTGCTATCAGCAGCTCCCATAGCACGACCTCTTGCTCCGTTTCTCAAATCACCTACTAAGTTTTTAATTTCCTGTGCGATACTTAAACCTAATCTGGCTTTCAATTTGCCAAAATCTTTATTTGTAAAGAGATTTACACCTTGTCTATTGTTGGCAAGCTGACCAACATCAGTAACCATACCGTCGAAGTAATTGGTGTAGTAACGATCCGGAACGTTGGTGTTTGATTTAGCACTTTCAACAGATGTATTGGAAATACTGCTGGAGTTATTAACGACATAGCGACCTATTCTATAAACACTCAATTTGATCGGAAGAAAAGTCAATTCTTTTTTAGTTTCTATTTCTAAAAATAACATTTCACTCCAGTCTCTTTTGTAATGGCTGACATGATCTAAACCAGGCTTCGCATTACCCTTAAGTCCTGCATTGTATAAGCTGCTCATATAAGATCCGGCACCCAATTCTGCATAAATACTTAATTTCTTAAAATCAAATCTCCCATCTAACGATCCGATAATTGTACTGAGACGATTATTTTCTACGTAAAAAGTATCTGCATCTCTTATAATAGATTTGTATTCTACTTTATTATCGGTATATCCAAATTGATTAAAATAGTTAACGCCTAATTTATGATCGCCTAATCTTTTACCTATACGCCCGGCGAAAAAATTCTGTGGTGTATAAGTCAGGTAACTTTGATAACCACCTGATGATTGAGTTTTACCATATAAGATAGCGGCATCAAAACCGGCAGGTAAATCTGTGCCTTCCAATATAAAACCTTGCGTAGCGGCCATCCCGAAACGCTGGTCACGAGGAATATCTCCTACCGCATAACTTGAATTATAACGCGCGAAATCATGTCCTTCCGGTTCCCATGGATACCTGTCAAACAAATCATCTCTGTATTGATAGCCCCACAGAGTGGATTGGCTTAGTCTAAACCAGTTGGCGCCACCACCGGCCGTTAATGTAAACTTTCCAATTTTAGTTTCGACAGCTCCTTGCATTTTGAAGATTACATAAAGACTTGCGCCTCTACCTAAGGTATCAGAAATGAATGGACCATCCGTGTATCTAGTCAACAAGCGGTGATCAAACTGCAATTCCATATTGAAAGAAGTTTTCGCAGTAGGATTTCCTTCCAATCTAAATAACAAGAGTGGTTGCTGGTAACCATCACCCACTGTAAGATTGACTGGTAAAGACAAGCCATTTGTAGGTGCCACATTATAATACTCTTGCATGCTACGATGGAATACATACATCCTTGCATAACCGGAATACCTCATATTCTTAAAAAAGTTTCTTTTGGGTTTCGCTGCTTGCGCATTAGAAAGACCAATGGCATTAGGACTGCCAGAATACTTTTTATAGCTAAGAGATTTACCCAAACATAATGTATCGGATTCAACACTGGCCGAGAGAACTGCGGGGTACAAAAACAAGCCGCACAAAAGAAAAACAAAATACCTTTTCAACGCTATAATCTTTAGAGGATTGGGGTATACTTTTATAAAATAAATCAATTTCAATTCAGTAAAACTTTTTCTTTGTACTCAAAATCTACACGTAAGCTTTACTTAAAAAGTAATTTCGCTACAAGATATTGAGTATTTTATATTATAAAACCGGAATGACACTTTTAAATAGCTAAACTTATTAACAAAAAGAGTTACTCCTTAATTATCTTCTTACCTATGGTCTCTTCAGCTGTACTCAACTGTAGATAATAGGTTCCGGCAGGTAGGCTGGAAATATTTACAGTTCTATAATTTGAAGTAGACTCACCTTCTTCATACACTACCTGACCTAATATATTCAATACGACCAGTCGTGATTTAATATCACTTGTAGTATTTACTGTCACGACAAACGTGCCGTTGTTAGGATTTGGAATTACTTCCACTTGGCCTACTCCTTCTTTATGTACTGCTCTTATAGGGCTATACTGAAGAGAGCCGTCTATATCATACTCAGCAAGTCTGTAATATGTAATACCACTAGTGATTGAAGGATCTGTAAAATTGTATCGAATCAGAGAAGAACTATTACCTGCTGCTTCCACTCTTCCAATGGAAGAAAAAGAAATACCATCTAAAGATTTCTCAATGATAAAGTAAGAACTGTTTAATTCAATTGCTGTGCCCCATGTTAATAAAGC
>JACMQM010000243.1 GCA_014376985.1 Cytophagaceae bacterium
CTAACTCGTAAACCCACCATTCAACTTGATCGCATTTCCCGTCAAATAACTCGACTGATCTCCGCAAACAAAACTTAGCGTCGCATACAAATCTTCAAACGTCCCTAACCTACGCATCGGAATTTTATTAATGAAGTTCGGCTGCAGCTGTGGTGACAAATGAAAACTCATGTAGCCAGGAAACACCGCATTGATGCGCGTGCCCTGCGGACCCAATTGACGAGCCCATAGACGAACGATACCATCTAAGCCTTGTATGATCACATCAAACTGATCATCGGTCAATGAATCTTCTGGTAACAGGTAAGGACCTACTAAAGCTATGGCTGATTTCTTCGGTTTGAGCAGTGGTAAAAATTCGGTTACAAATTGCTGATAAGACAAGACATAAGCATCAACTACCTGCGACCATTCCTGCATGGATATAGAAGTGCCCTTACGCAATTTTGTATCCGGCGACAAATGCACCAACGCATCAAACAATACTCCCTTATCCGCCACGACAGGTGTATCTTGCGTAGAAGGGAAAATAGAAACTTTATCTCTTCCCATGACTGACATTACTTTCAAGGCAATGTCTTTCGTCGCACTGGCATAACACTCCCACCCTTCCTCACGGAATCGTTTGATCAAATGAAGTTCGTCTTCGTTTGATAAGGCGTTGAAAAAGATTGTTTTTGTTTTCATAACCACCATTCTTGAGGGACGAGTGCTCCTCACTTTATAAACTTACAACCAAAATAAATATCAGTAAAAAGGTTAACGAAGAAAACACCATTTGTTTTAAAAATGGATCAATGCGCTCTGACTCTTTAGTACTGTATACTTTAAAGGCATTCCATAATACTGGAAGAAAGGCAAAACAAAGCAACCAGCTGTATTCAATATTTTCAATACCAACAAATAAAGTCATACAAGTAATACCGGCAATAATCAATAAGACATGGTACCACCTCGCATAAACAGGGCCGAGACGAAGGGCTAATGTTTTCTTCCCTGCACTTCGATCGGCTTCAATGTCACGGATGTTGTTGACATTTAATACGGCGGCAGAAAACAATCCAATGGTCGTAGCCGGCAATAAGATCGTCCAGTCCCATTCTCTGGTCATGAGAAAATAAGTACCGCCTACTCCTACCCAACCAAAAAATAAAAACACGAATACATCACCTAAACCTTTATAACCATAGGGATTTTTGCCGGCTGTATATTTTACAGCAGCAGCAATGGAAGCAATACCCAATAAGAAGAACGCTATAGGCAACCAGGAAAAGGGTTGGCTTTTAAATACCACATACAACAAGCCGCATCCGCTTAACAAGGAAAGCAAAATAAAAACAATGATCGCGTTTTTCATTTCTTTCTCTGTAATGCTCCCTGATTGCATGGCACGCAAAGGACCTACGCGTTGTTCGTTGTCTGCACCGTTATGGAAGTCGCCGTAATCGTTTGCGAGATTGGATAAGATTTGAAGAAAGAGCGTAGTCACCGCAGCAGCAATAAGTACAGGCCATGAAAACAGCATCTCGTACCAGGCCAATGTTGCCCCCATACCGATACTGGTAAAAGCCAAAGGCAATGTTCTTAAGCGGAAAGCTTGTAACCAAAGTTTAATTTTCACGACACTTCTTTTACTTTATAGGAAATGGCAATACTCAAAAATGTAAAACATACCGCAACAATACCGCATGCCCAGAAATATTCCATCCTGCCATCCGGTGCATTGAAGATAATGATACCTGATAATACTACGGCGATAGAAGAAGCGAATTGCTGTACAGTAGAATTGATGCTCATGAAACTACCTCGCTCCCTTGGACTAACAGCGGACGTGACCAAGGTCATGGCAGGAACAAAGCGTGAACCAAAACAAATAAAGAATATAGTGGTACAAGGAATGACAAACCACAAACTCAAAGGAGGCAATACTGTCATCATGTAAATAGGTACTACAGATATCAGAGCGGCAATCACAAATACTTTTTGTTTTCCGTACAAGTCTGCCAGCTTACCCACCAAAGGACCGGAAACCGCCGTAGCCAAGCCACCGAAGAAATAAGTATAGAGTAAATTCTCTTTATCCAAACCTACATTGAATACAAGGTAATCACTGATGAAAGGAACTACTGTAAATCCCGCAACCATCAGGCAAAAGGTAAGCAGCAAAGCATAACGCACATTGGCGTTCGTTGCGAAAGAGTGCAACAATTGTTTTCTGTCCTGATCTTTCGAAGCGTGTGTTCTATGTACTGTTAGGGAAGGAAATTTAATCCAGATGCATACATAGACAATCAAACTCAATGCTGTAAGAAAAATGAAAGGCGCATGAAAGTCAAAAGACTTCGCCAATATTAATCCGATCGGAATACCCAATACGGAAGCGGCAGAAAATGCAGCCATCACGATGCCTGTTGTTTTGCCTCGTCGCGCCGGCGGAATAATGTCGCCGATTACAGAAAATACCAATACACCTAACACGCCGCCAAATGCCCCTGCTAGTACTCTGGATAATAAAAAGAATTTATAGCCCGGTGCGACAGCACACAATAAGTTGCCTATGATGAAGCCTGCGTATAAAAACAATAAGGCATTTCTTCTATCGTAACCGTCAAATTTAAAGAAGGCAATAAATCCTGCCACTGCAGCACTGAAGGTGTACGAAGAAACCAATATGCCAAACTCAGAGGAATTAATTGAAAGTGCTTCCTTTAAAAAAGGATTCAGCGGAGCCATCATGACAAAATCTACGATGTGCGTAAAATTAATAATGACTAACAAAAAGACAATCCATTTCTCCTGCGCATGTGCAGGTGCTGCTGTAGGCTCGCTACTCATCTTTACAAATCCCCCTCATCATGACTGTTCCCTTGCCTTTGCATACGGAGCAAGACTGCACCAAATGTCCTTTGCCCTTACAGGTTAAACAATCGATAACCCCTTTGCCTGCGCAACGGTTACACGTAGAATAATTATCGCCTCCTAAACTTCCTTTTGCTACGGCCACACCAGTACCAGAACATACCGGACAATATTGTCTACCGTTTCCTTTGCAGGTTGCACACGGTTCATCCAAATGTCCTTCTCCGTTACAATGCATGCAAACTTCAGGATACTCAAAGTATCCTTTCTCGTAGCAATCCATATCGTAGCGAAACTCTACGGCTTCATGTTTTAAAGAATCGGACGCTTGCGCCAATGTTTCAAAACGATCAAATGCTCTTCTTGACTGTTCGTACTTTTTCAAATAAAAGGAAGATACGCCGTAGTAGTATGCCACCTCATCAGAAAGCACTGCTCCTTTTATTCTAAATAATTGTTTGAATGTTTTTTCCGCGTCTTCGTGTTTTTTATTCTGACTCAAAGCGATGGCTTTCGCAGTCAATGCGGTTGCTACTGAATCATTGTCTTGTGCAAACAAAGCGGTGCAAGGAGCAATGACAGTGAATCCAATAAAAAGAAACAGGGTGATAAACAGGCGCTTCATAGTCCTACAAGATAACTATTTACGGCTAATAATATGCAAGTGAAAGGTTAAATTTAAGAAATGAGAGAAGTGAAATGAGAAATAAAATAAGCAATCTATTCTGTCATTTCCCATCTCTCTTTTCTTACCTGACTTTTCGTTTGTCCAATGCTTTCCTCAGTTTGTCCGCATTGGATTTATGTCCCTCAAAATCTTCGGCAAAATTGTGACAGCCGGAAAAATCATCCTTCGCGCAAAAATAAATATAATCGTGTTCGTTAAAGTGCAACACAGCTTGCAGCGCTTCCTGAGAAGGAATGCCTATAGGACCGGGAGGCAAACCTTTGTAAATATAAGTATTGTACGGAGATCGTACTTTTAAATGCTTTTCCCTCACTCGATTAGCCTGCATAGCATTGGCTGCATACAATACCGTAGGATCTGCCTGCAGGCGCATTTTCTTTTTCAGACGGTTCAGGTAAACACCGGCAATAAGTGGCATTTCATTGACGTCTTTGGTTTCTGCATACACAATCGAAGCCAGTATCATGGCTTCATCCGGTGTTAAGCCAGCTTCTTTAGCCAATCGTCTTTTCTCATCGTCCCAATAAAATAAATGGGCATCGTAAATATTCTCCAGTAACTCACGCTCGGTAAAATTTCTTGGAAAACGATACATGCCTGGCACAAACATCGCCCAGGCATTTTCTTTATTGTATTCTCCAAGACTGTCTAAAAAATCTTTGTCCCACATGATTTTTTTCAACTTCTTCAGCGAAACACCGGTTTGTTTTTCTAAACTCGGCAATACGTTGTTTCTGTTTTTAAAACGATCGATTTCAATTTCGACATAGTCCTTCACTCCTTTTCTTCGTATAGATGCGGCCAAACCAAATCCGTTTTTGCCGTGTTCAATCACATATAAACCCGGTTTCAATAAAGTAATCTCCTGGTATTGAAAACCCCATTGCAAAGGCAGAGAAGAACGAATGTAGCCCTTCGACTTTAGGCTATCGGCAAAGGCTTCAGCGGTTGCTGGGAAAGGATTGTAGTAATAAACCTTCGAAGACCTAAAATGTGTAATGCCTGTAAATGCCCAAAACAGAATACCAAAAACTGTTGCGAAAAAAAATGCGCCGATAAACCACCACCGATAGTGCTGTCCTTTTTTTTTGGACTTTCTAACGGGTTGTTTGATGGATTTTCCTGGGAGTCGTTTTACCATGTATATTCTGTTTCCTTAATAATTTATATAATGGTGGGTAGAAGTATTAGATGAATTAGGGCGTGTCCCCGTTGTTATCCTTTAACATAAACTAACCTTTGTACAACGGGGTCAGGCTATACGCTCCAAGTCCTCGCTCGAAGCAATCTTACTTCATAAACAAATACAGCTGCTCGCTGTGGGCTTTATGCTACTATCCCTCACGCAAATCTTTGTTTCTAAAACTCTATCACCGTAAACTCAACACGTCTATTCAATCTTCTCGTTTCTTCCTTACTATTATCCGCAATAGGTTTGGCACCTCCGAAACCATTCATGGTCATTCTTTCTTTCTCAATGCCTCGCTCCTGTAAATAAGCAGCCACCGCTTCGGCACGCTGTACCGACAATTCCTGATTTAGTAAAGCATCGCCTATATTATCCGTATGTCCGACGATAGCTATTTTTAGTTTAGCATTTTGCAACATCACATGGTATAAATTATCTAACGCCGGATAAGAAGTAGATAGAAATACAGCTTTGGCTTTTTCAAAATACAATTGACGAATCGGCAAAGACTTTCCTATGACCAAGGGATCCAATCGCAGGATCAATTCTTTCTTCACTGATTCTTTTCCTCCAGCGGAGAAAGCAATACTATCGGCTTGCGCATAGTATCCTTTTTTCTCTGCCGTGATGTAATAAGAATCCACCTCCGGAAGAATCACCTGAAAATATCCTGTCTGCATTTCGGAATAAATAGTACCTCTAACTTTTTCATTGCGCAGTGAACGATAGATCAGTTGTGCCTGCAGCGGATGATTGGTTTGCTGATCCAATACTTGTCCGGAAAGGAAACATACTTTCTCCGGCAATAATTCTTGGGGTAATGCTATGCTGAAAATATCTGTGCCTCCGACAGAATTGGCATTCGATACTAAATAAGCGGTAGAGTCATTGGCGGCAATCGAAAAGAACGCATCGAAGCCCGAAGAATTAATTGATGACCCCAAGTTGATGGGCTTGCTCCAGTTTGTCCAGCTGTCATCCAATCGACGAGACATAAAAATATCCTGGTTGCCATAACCTGGGTAACCGGTAGAACAAAAATACAAGGTCTTATTGTCTGCCGCTAAAAAAGGAGAAGCTTCGTTGAATACTGTATTTATAGTAGGCCCCAAATTAACAGGTTCCTGCCATTTATCCTTGTCATCAGGAAATGAAACATACAAATCATTATAGCCCATAGCACCCGGACGTTGTATAGATAGCAACATCGTTCTGTTGTCTGCCGCTAAGGTGGCATCTAACCATTTGCCATATCCATTTAACTGATCGATCACTACATCGCGAGGAACAGACCAAGTGCTACCATCGAAACGACTGATCGAAAAACCTCCTGCTTTATGTCTGCCATCAGGCGCATAGGTGTTTAGTAATAAGACCGATTTATTATCCGGTGAACAGGATATAACAGAATTGTAATTGTCATTATTCAACGGAGTTCCTACCAAAACAGCTTTAGACCACTCTCCACTTGGCATGCGCTTGGACATGAGGATATCTGAATTGTGTCCGCCTTGAATTTCACGCGAAAAAAATAAAGTGGAGCCGTCAGGAGAAATTAAAGGAGCGCTGTCATTAATCTTTGAATTGATAGCAGCACCTAATGTTTTCTTCTCTGCTTTGAAGTCTTCTATCTTATTAATTTGCTGGTTTTGGGAAATTACAAAAGAAGAAAATACACATTTGATTTTAGCGGATGCGAAAACACCATGACTACTATATGATAAGCCAGGAAAAGGTGATGAAAATACTTGTTCGTTATTTACAAAGTAGAAATAGTCATTTCCTTTACGTTGAACTCTCAATGTGTTCTTCTTTCCAATTCCTTTGATAGAGGGATGTTTTTTAAATCCTTCGGATACTTCGAACAAGGCTCCGTAACGTAAAGCACATAATTTGAAGGAACCCTCTTTTGTTATAAAAAAAATATCAAAATTATTTATGTCTGCATAGTTCCAAATTATACCGGCACTGGCTTCAAGAGAAGACTCCTCAACCACCATAGTGCTTTCTATGAAAAAATCTTTTGTTGGATCTAAAAAAACATCAATTGTAAAAACATCATCACCGGATATGACTTTTCGATCTATCGCATATTCCTTTTTATTTAAGGTTACAGTTGTATAACCTTTGTCTCCTGTAAACCAATAACGGTGGTTGTTCGAAAAATTCTCATTGACCACAACAGTTTCCTGCGCCGAGCAGCAATAGCTCAGAAGAAGTCCTATCGTACAACAAAACAAACGGATTTGAACCCCATAACCCATAACATAAAAGTTACTAAAACGGGTGCTGCAAACCAAACTTGGCGGCGAGTTGAATCAAATCTTCTCTCACTTTAATCTGCAACGGAATACCATTCGCCATGCGTTCTTCTTCCATCCAGCGCTCCGGATCA
>JACMQM010000244.1 GCA_014376985.1 Cytophagaceae bacterium
GAATAAAATCTGATATATGTAGTATGAGAAACATACAAACAGCAACATCGCAAGAACGATGAACTGACGAAGGCGATATTTTTTGCGGTCCATTTGCATATTGACTGCGGTCTTATTAAGTTGATGAGCTTACAAGTTAGGCAAAACATCTTCGAAAAAATACATGTCTGCATCATCTGTTAAAATACACCCCGATAATCCTCAACCCAATAAAATAGCACAAGTTGTAGAAGTGCTTCAAAAAGGCGGAATCATCATTTATCCCACTGACACGGTGTATGCCATGGGATGTGATATTACTCAGCCTAAGGCGATTGATAGGATATGTAAAATAAAAGGAATTGACCCGTCCAAACATCCTTTTTCCATTCTATGCCATGATATCAGCCAAATTTCTTTTTACACGAAGCACCTACCAAATACCGTTTTTAAACTCTTAAAGAAAAAACTTCCCGGTCCACATACATTTATTCTTCCTATTGGAGGAGATGTTCCCAAGTCATTATACTCCAAAAAGAAGACTATCGGGATAAGGGTTCCTGATCATCGCATCGTCAACTTATTGGTGAGTCAGCTCGGTAATCCACTATTAACAACTTCTATCAAACATACGGATGAAGTATTAGAATACATGACTGATCCGGAAGAGATCTTTGAACGTTATAAAAACCAGGTAGACCTCTTTGTAGACGGAGGATTTGGAGGCAATACACCTAGTACCGTTTGGGATTGCACCTCAGACGAAATCGCTTTGTTGCGAGAAGGAAAAGGAGATATAGAATATTGATTTGTATAGATCATGGACCAGCATCAACCTTCTTCATTACTGATTGAATTGCACTATTTCCCTTGCGTACATTTTTTCTCTTTGCTCAATCAACATAAAACCATTGTGCTCGAAGCACATGAAACGTTCCAGAAGCAAAGCTATCGCAACAGAACACAGATATTGTCATCTCAAAAAGTTGAGAATCTTCTGATTCCTGTTCTCTCTGGGAATTCACATCTACCAATACGCGACATCCGAATTGATCACAGTCAGAAATGGAGGGTTATTCATCAACGCGCTATATGTTCGGCTTATGGAAAATCTCCTTTTTTTGAATATTATTCTGAAGACATTTTAGCTCTATACGACAATCCTGTACCTTTTCTCTTTGATTTTAATCTTGAAGTACTGACACTTTGTCTTAAGCTTTTGAAATGGAAGAAGAATATATTATTATCTTCTGATTATCAAAACATTGAATCAGAAAAAAGGTATGAATTCACAGACTTAAGAGGAGTTATTCATCCAAAAAAGGAGTTACAAACCAACTTCAAGCCCTATCAACAAGTGTTTGGCAGGCAATTTGAGCCTAACCTCAGTATCCTTGATTTGTTGTTTTGCGAAGGGAACAATTGCAATCCATATCTGACGAGATAACGTTAGTATTAATAATGCGTATAATTTTAGATTAAACGTAAATAAGGATGGAATTTTAATCCTTTAAAAACCGTTGTTTAAACGGAAAAATGCTAGATTTACACTAATTAAAAGGCTGAATTCATGGAACAGAAATTCTCAAACAGAGTTAAAGAGGTTATCTCTCTTAGTCGTGAAGAAGCATTACGTCTGGGCCATGACTATATTGGCACAGAACACTTGATGCTTGCGATGATTAGAGAGGGTGAAGGCGTAGCAATAAGTCTTCTTAAAAAACTCGGATTATCAATGGATGAACTCAGGACATCCATCGAAAATACCATCAAAGGTACTGCTACAGGCAATACAAACATCACAAATATTCCTTTGACGAGACAATCTGAAAAGGTATTAAAGATAACTTACTTAGAAGCAAAAATCTTTCAAAGCGAATTGATAGGCACAGAACATTTATTGTTGTCCATTCTACGTGATGAAGATAATATCGCTACACAAGTATTGGCAAAATTTGGAGTAACATACGCAGAAATAAAAGAAATGCTAGAGTACCACACTAACAGTAATCCTAAAGCCAAAGGTGATACCGATGATCCGGATGATGATTCATCTAAATTGTTTGGTAGCGGATCTGCAGCAGGTAAAGAAACAGGCGCAAGAGCGACTGGTGAAAAATCAAGAACTCCTGTACTGGATAACTTCGGCAGAGATTTGACGAAGTATGCAGAAGAAGGTCGTTTGGATCCTATCGTAGGACGTGAGAAAGAAATCGAACGCGTTGCACAAATTTTAAGTAGAAGAAAGAAAAACAATCCTATTTTGATTGGTGAACCCGGTGTAGGTAAAACAGCCATCGCTGAAGGCCTTGCCTTGCGCATTAATCAGAAGAAAGTATCACGTGTATTGTTCGGCAAGCGTGTGATCACCTTAGATCTTGCTTCTCTGGTAGCCGGTACTAAATACCGTGGCCAGTTTGAAGAACGTATGAAAGCCGTGATGAACGAACTGGAAAAATCTCCGGAAGTTATTCTATTCATTGATGAAATACACACCATTGTTGGTGCTGGAGGCGCATCTGGTTCATTAGATGCATCCAACATGTTCAAACCAGCTTTAGCAAGGGGCGACATCCAATGTATTGGTGCAACGACTTTGGATGAATACCGTCAATACATTGAAAAAGATGGCGCATTAGCCCGTCGTTTCCAAATCGTAATGGTCGATGCTACAACTCCAGAAGAGACAGTTCAGATCTTAGCTAACATTAAGGAAAAATACGAAGAGCATCATCACGTAAACTATACTGAAAAAGCAATAGAGGCGTGTGTGAAGTTATCGGATCGATACATTACCGATCGTTTCTTACCAGATAAAGCAATCGACGTTTTGGATGAAGCTGGTGCACGTGTGCATATCAATAACATTCACGTTCCCGACGAGATTCTAAAACTTGAGGAATTGATTGAAAACGTTAAGAAAGAAAAAAACAAAGTCATCAAAAGTCAGAAGTTTGAAGAAGCGGCTCACTTAAGAGATAAAGAGAAAAAAATCTTCGATCAGTTGGAACAGGCAAAAGGTCGTTGGGATGAAGAAACTAAGAAAAAGCGGTACGATGTTACCGAAGAAAACGTAGCAGAAGTAATTGCTCAAATGACAGGTATTCCAGTAAGTAAAGTTGCCCAGACAGAAGGAACTAAACTTCTTAAAATGGGTGAAGAACTGAAAGGTAGTGTTATTGGTCAGGACATCGCCATTGGCAAGTTGGTGAAAGCAATTCAACGTACTCGTGTAGGTTTGAAAGATCCCAAAAAACCAATTGGTTCTTTCATCTTCTTAGGTCCCACTGGTGTTGGTAAAACTGAATTGGCTAAAACATTAGCTCGTTACCTATTCGACAAAGAAGATTCTTTAGTGCGTATTGACATGAGTGAGTACATGGAGAAATTCTCCATCAGCCGCTTGGTTGGAGCGCCTCCAGGATATGTTGGTTACGAAGAAGGTGGACAGTTGACTGAAAAAATACGTCGCAAACCATACAGTGTAATCTTGTTGGATGAGATTGAAAAAGCTCACCCGGATGTATTTAACTTATTGTTGCAGGTATTGGATGACGGTATCTTAACAGACGGTTTAGGTAGAAGAGTAGATTTCCGTAATACAATCATCATCATGACTTCTAATATTGGGGTAAGAGATTTGAAAGATTTCGGAGCCGGTATAGGATTCAGTACTCAGTCTCGTAAAGAGAATATGGACGACATGATGAAAGGCAC
>JACMQM010000245.1 GCA_014376985.1 Cytophagaceae bacterium
AGATTGAAAGATATTCCTGTTGTAATTTATTCAACTTCTTCATCTCCTAAAGACATTGATGATACGTTTGAAAAGGGGGCGAATTTGTATATCCGCAAGGCTTCTTCTTTTCAAGAATTGCGACTGATTGCAAGCGCTGTATTAGCTATTGAATGGAATAACTACAAGCCTTTTTTAGTGAAGAGCACATTTGTTTTTTCTTATAAGTCAGTTTAACATTTTTTTAGAGTAGATCGGTTATCATGAACAGCAAAGTTCTTCCTAGTAAATTAGTTTTTGAGCATGTCCCTGCTTATGCCTCTTTTCTTCTGGAGAATAAGTTGACTGAATATGCAAAAATGCAATTGACTTATTCAATAGAGGAAAATACCCCTTTGCTGAAATTTTTTAGTAAATACTCCGAAAAAGAATTATTGGATTTAGGGAAAAAAAGCACGGAGGACTTATTGACAGCATTTGCCAGTAATCAGGTAGAGAAATTTATAGCGGATGCGTCAGCTAATTATATAAAAAATAATTTAACTACTGTTGAGCGGGAGGAAGTCTTAGCGGAGGATATTACCATCTTATCATTAATCCGCAGAAAATCATTGCGTTTTTTTCTTAGCAGTTACACCACAGATATTTATATCGTAAATCAAATTTCAGAAGAGATCGACCGCTTTAGTGCCGCAAACGACGCAGCCGCTTTCGACGCCTTTCTCGAAATTCAAAAAGAAAAAATGCACCGCATTTACGAAGAACTACAGCAGAAACAAGAAGACTTGTTGGAAGCACAGGAACTTACAGAAATGGGGAGTTTTTTATGGAATATGAAGGATGGCAGTTCCAGCCATACCCCGGGCGTGATGCAGATTTTCGAAATGGAAGAAGCAAGCTCTCTTGATTCTTTTATGGATTATGTGCATAAAGAGGATAGAGTATTGTTGAAAAAAGCGATTGATAGTGCCTTGACAAATGATGGCATTTACGAATGCGAATACCGGTATATAAAAAACCACACAGAAAAAAGGATTTGGTCACGCGGCTTGGTGGCATTCGAACATGAAAGTCCTGTGTCCATGAAAGGAATTGTAATGGACATTACGCATAAGTATTTAATGGTAGAGCAGCTTCGCCAAAGTGAACAGTTGAATAAGCAGGCCCAAGCCATTACACACATTGGAAATTGGATTTGGGAAATGAGCACCGGTGAGATGTACTGGTCAGATGAATTGTACCGCATTTATGGGCTGGAACCTCAGGCGGAGATCATGACCTTTGAACGCTGGTTTGATATGATTCATCCCGATGATCGAGAGAAAAGATTGAGTGAAGTGAAAAAATCCATGAGCACCCTGGAAGTCTCCGATTATACCATGCGAATCACAGCAGCGGACGGAAAGGTAAAAGTACTTTGCGGCAAAGGCGAAGTCATTACAGACAGGAGCAGGAAGAGAATGAAATTGGTGGGCAGCTGTCAGGATGTAACAACAGAATTTAATTTGAATAAAGAGCTGAAGGAAAAAGAAGATTATCTCAAACAGCTTATTAATAATGCGCCGGATGCCATCATTGTAGTAGATAAGAGCAGTACCATTTCATTATGGAATCCCAAAACAGAAGAGATCTTCGGTTGGTCGGCGGAAGAAGTGATGGGGAAAGATTTGAGTGAATTTTTAATTCCTCTACAGAATAGAGAATCATATACCAAAGAACTCCATCGTTATTTAGATACCGGTGTCACTAGATTGTTGAACAGAACGATGGAAGTAAAAATGCTCAACAAGAAAAATAAAGAGTTCGATGTGGCATTGACTATTTCTCAATCGATGCAGAATGGAAAAATATTGTTCATCGCTTTTCTTAGAGATATTACAAAACAGAAACAGATAAAATTAGAATTACAAAACTTAAATGCTTCGTTGGAGTCAAAAAACAGTGAGCTGGAATTGATGAACAAAGAACTCGAATCGTTTAATTACGTGGCGAGTCATGATTTGAAAGAACCTTTGCGAAAGATTCAAATTTTCGCGCATCGTATTTTAGAGAAAGGTTCTGGAGAAATACCACATGCAACGGTAGACTATTTTAATAAGATTATTACCGCATCATCCAGAATGCAATTGCTGATTGAAGACCTGCTAATATTTTCTCAGACCACTGCCGGCAAGGATAAATTTGAACGGGTAGATCTTAATGAAGTTTTGACTGAAGTTCTAAGTATGTTGTCTACTGCTGTAGAAGAAAAAAAGGCATTAATAGAGTATGGTGTTTTGCCTGTCGTAAAAGCAATTCCTTTTCAAATGCAACAATTGTTTTTGAATCTCATTAGCAACGCGATCAAGTATTCCAATGAAGGAGTTCCTCCTAGCATTCTGGTTGCCGTCCGTCCTGTAAAGGGATTAATTGGTCAGCCGATGGTTCTGGAGGATGCAGCTTATTATGAATTTAAAGTGCAAGATAATGGAATAGGATTCAGTGAAGAATATTCAGAAAAGATATTTGAATTGTTTCAACGCCTGCACAATAAAGACAAATATTTTGGCACTGGGATAGGATTAGCTATTTGTAAAAAAATCCTGCATAACCATAATGGATTCATTCGAGCGCAAAGCGAAGTATCAAAAGGTTCTACTTTCTGTTTTTATCTTCCAAAAGAGTAGCGGCAAAAAAATAGTTGTTAGTTATTAGTTATAAACTAACAACTAACAACTAACAACTAAAATTAGTGAATCGAAATCAATTCTACATCAAAGATCAACGTCGTGTTTGGACCGATGTCGTCAGAAGCACCTCTTGTACCATAAGCCAAATCAGACGGTACATACAATTGCCATTTAGAACCAGTAGGCATTAATTGTAAAGCTTCTATCCAACCTTTAATCACACCATTCACAGGGAATGAAGCAGGCTGACTGCGTTGTACCGAACTATCGAATACAGTTCCGTCGATCAATGTGCCATGGTAATGAGTTGTTACCTGATCAGTTTCTTTTGGTTTTGGGCCGTT
This sequence comes from Cytophagaceae bacterium, assembly GCA_014376985.1. Taxonomy (GTDB): domain Bacteria; phylum Bacteroidota; class Bacteroidia; order Cytophagales; family Cytophagaceae; genus JACMQM01. The sequence continues at coordinate 2,993 of JACMQM010000245.1, forward strand.
GCCTTCTTTCAAGATTTTGTATTGCAGACCGCTCGGTAAAGTTACAACTCCTTCTTTTATGCTGTTCTCTTCCAAAAAGGCTTTACCTTCTTCAACATTCTTGCTGAATTTTCGCTCTTGTATTTTTTGGAAGTATTCATTCAATATTTGGCCGCCTGTTGCCAGATCTATTTTCAACGCTTTGTCGTCGAATACATCCTGAATTGCCGCAGTGAATACTTCAATGCTGATATCCTCAAATCCTTGCTGCTTTACATTGCTGGCGATATTGACGCCAAGACTATAGCTAACTTGTTCTTTTTCTGTCATAACTGTTTTCTATGAATGATTCTATTACTCAAAGGTCTGGCTTTTCAGGAAAAGAAAAAATTTTAGGCTTTTTAATTTCAGTGATAAATGGAAGTGAACATACAGAGAAGAGTGTGATTAAAGGCTAAATTTCCTTAGCTTATCGTATTATCAGGCAATCAATACCTAGATTATTACGGCGCTTTTTAACAGAACAGTAGATAATCACGGTAGATTAGACTGGCAAATCCTTCAGAACGGATGGACAAGTTTATATTTGAATACAGATTTCTTAAAAGAAGATATACAGTGGTTTATCAAAGAGAATTTCAAAGTTATAAAGATTGATTGCAGTGGATGGACAAATAAATCCGTTATTCATAAAGATATCAGCGGGCAGCTTGACTTTCCTGATCACTATGGAATGAACTTGGAGGCATTGAACGATTGTATTTGGCAGCTGGAAATAGAAGAGGCAGGTTTAGTGATTGCCTTTGTTTCAGTTGAAGTAGTTGAAAAAGAGTATGCTTATCAATTGCTGGATATTTTTGCCGTCAACTCCAGACAGCACGCCTTGTTTGGAGATAAGTTAGTCTTGTTCAAGTAAGCTATGGTGGCTTTGAATGTGAGCCTGTAAGAGTGAGTCCTGTGCTATGGAATCCTAGAGAATGGTTGAATACAAGTAGTGGTTTATAATATAGCTGAACATCAAATCTGCTTTGTTTTTAAGGTAATTAATAGGTAATTGATGTAATTTTTAAGTTAAAGGCTTTAAATATTAACCTATTTTACTTTTTTTTCGTAAC
>JACMQM010000246.1 GCA_014376985.1 Cytophagaceae bacterium
AAAAACAAAAAGCTGCCCTTTTGAGGCAGCCCTTGTTAAACCAACAACTATGAAAAAGATTAACCCAAATAAGGCTTAAGCGCCTTGCTGCGGGAAGTATGTCTAAGCCTTCTGATGGCTTTTTCTTTAATTTGACGAACACGTTCACGTGTCAGATTGAATTTTTCTCCGATCTCTTCCAATGTCATAGAATGCTCTCCATTTAATCCAAAATAAAGAGAGATCACATCTGCTTCACGTTGAGTCAGGGTAGACAATGCTCGCTGTACCTCGCGGCGTAAAGAGTCATTCATCAAACCTGTATCTGGAGAACCTTCATTTTGGTTTTCCAATACATCCAGCAAACTGTTTTCTTCACCTTGTACGAATGGAGCATCCATTGATACGTGTCGACCAGAAATTTTAAGAGTATCAACAACCTCAGCAGTAGTAACTTCAAGCACTTCAGCTAACTCATCAGGTGAAGGCTCACGCTCAAACTTTTGCTCTAGTTCTGAGAATGTTTTTGATATTTTATTTAAAGACCCAACTCTGTTCAATGGTAAACGAACGATACGAGACTGTTCAGCCAAAGCTTGTAGTATCGATTGGCGAATCCACCATACAGCGTATGAAATGAATTTGAATCCTCTTGTTTCATCAAAACGCTGAGCGGCTTTGATCAAACCTAAGTTTCCTTCATTGATCAAATCGCCCAATGAAAGGCCTTGATTTTGATATTGTTTAGCAACTGAAACGACAAATCTAAGGTTTGCTTTGGTTAGTTTTTCCAACGCCAATTGATCCCCTTCTCTAATCCTTTTGGCTAAATCTACCTCCTCATCAGGAGTTAACAGATCTACTTTACCGATTTCCTGCAAGTACTTATCTAGCGACTGGCTCTCGCGGTTGGTGATCTGTTTACTGATTTTTAGTTGTCTCATTGAATGACGTAAGCCTTAATTTATTTCTGTTAAACTCAATCTAATAACGCAATCCGAATCAAAAAAGTTGCCTACTGACCAGCGACTTCATTTTTCTCCGGCTTAGGTATAAGCACTTTTCTGGAAAGCTTGTATTTACCTGTTTTCTTGTCGATCTCGATCAATTTTACTTTGATGTCTTCACCGACTTCTAACACACCATCCATACTGTCTAGTCTTTCATGTTTGATTTCAGAGATATGCAACAAACCATCTTTTCCCGGCAAGAATTCAACGAAAGCTCCATAAGCAGCGACTGCTTTTACTTTACCTTCGTACACATCACCGATTTCAGGAAGCGTAACAATAGCAGATACTTGTCTCTTCGCATTTGCCAGGCTATCGCCATCTCTTGCAAAGATACTTACTACTCCCATTTCATCTTTCTCTTCGATAATCACAGTAGCACCAGAAGTTTTCTGAATTTCCTGGATGATTTTACCGCCTGGGCCGATTACTGCACCAATCAATTCTTTAGGTATACGGATCACTTCTACACGAGGAGCATGAGGTTTCAACTCGGTACGAGGCTTATCCAATGTTTTCTTTAACTCATTCAGGATGTGTGCACGTCCTTTATTTGCTTGTTGTAAAGCTTGAGACAAGATATCGTAAGATAAACCGTCTACTTTAATGTCCATCTGACAAGCTGTGATACCTTTTTCAGTACCTGTTACTTTAAAGTCCATATCTCCCAAGTGATCTTCATCACCCAAGATATCTGACAATACAGCAAATTTACCTTTATCAGTGATCAATCCCATGGCGATACCAGATACCGGACCTGTAATAGGCACCCCTGCATCCATCAAAGCTAATGTACCCGCACAAACAGTTGCCATCGAAGAAGAACCATTTGATTCCAGAATATCCGATACCACGCGAACGGTGTAAGGGTTTTCAGAATCTTTAGGCATTACTTTTTTCAATGCTCTCAAGGCAAGGTTACCATGTCCAACTTCTCTTCTTCCTGGACCACGGTTAGGTTTTACTTCACCGGTAGAGAAACCTGGGAAGTTATAATGCAACATAAAACGGTTGGTACCACTGAACATCGCACTGTCGATCAGTTGCTCATCCATTTTAGTACCTAATGTACAAGTAGTCAAAGATTGGGTTTCTCCACGAGTGAAGATGGCAGAACCGTGTGCAGATGGCAAATAGTTTACCTCGGACCAGATTGGTCTGATTTCATCCAATGCTCTACCGTCCAAACGTTTGCGTGTATCCAATACCATGTTACGTACCGCTTCTTTTTCAATATCGTGGTAGTATTTTTTAATCAAGGCAAGGCTCTCTGTATGATCAGCAGGCAAAGCAGCAATGTATTCTGCTATCACTTGACCGAAATCTACTTTGCGTTGATTCTTGTTAGGATTACCTTTGGTAGCAACCGCGTATACTTTATCGTACAACTGATCATGAAGTTTTTTCTTCAAGTCAAGATCGTTTGTCTCGTGAGAATAAGTTCTTTTAACTGTTTTGCCAGCTGCTGCTTCCAGCTCTTTCAAAACAATACATTGTTTCTTAATCGCTTCATGAGCTAACTTGATAGCTTCCAACATCAAGTCTTCGCTTACTTCATTGGCTTCACCTTCTACCATCACTACGTTGTCGTAGCTGGCTGCTACCATCAAATCCAATTCCGCTACTGCGATTTGAGCAGGCGTAGGGTTGATGATGAATTGACCTTCACTTTTTACGATACGAACTTCAGAGAACGGACCGTTGAAAGGAATATCAGAAACCGCAATGGCCGCTGCTGCTGCTAATGCGGCAAAAGCATCTGGTAATACGTCTTTATCGGCAGAAATTAATGTAATGCTTACTTGTGTATCTGCATGGAAGTCTTCGTTGAACAATGGTCTCATTGCTCTATCAACCAAACGAGAAATTAAAATTTCGTAATCAGAAAGTCTCGCTTCTCTTTTCAAAAAACCTCCTGGAACTTTACCATTTGAAGCAAATTTTTCTTGGTAATCAACAGAGAGAGGTAAAAAATCAACGCCTTCTTTAGCAACCGGATTAGAAACGATAGTCGCTAGCAGCATCATATTTCCTATCTTCACTACGGCCGAGCCGTCTGCCTGCTTTGCTAACTTGCCTGTTTCAATGGTGATCTCGCGGCCATCATCTAACAGAATTTTTTTTGTAATTACTTGAAGTGACATATCTTATCTTTTTTGTATCGTATCTTATTAACAACAAAAATCCCCTCGGTATGTAGGGGAACAAAATCAAAAAGGGAATCCTGTTTTTGAATCCCCTTTCTGAAATGAGTATGAGTGAATTACCTTCTCAGGCTCAACTCGCTTACAATAGCTCTATATCTTGCGATGTCTGTTTTTTCTAAATAGTTAAGCAATCTTCTGCGCTTACCTACTAATTTCATTAGACCCAATTGCGTAGAAAAATCTTTGCGATTAAGTTTCAAATGCTCTGTCAAATGCGAGATTCTGTGAGAGAACAAAGCAATTTGAGATTCAGATGAACCTGTATCTGTATCGCTTTTCTTAATGCCACTTTTCTTGAAAATGTCTTTTTTGATTTCTGATGTTAAATACATATTAACCAGCTATTTTATATCTTTTTGAGACTGCAAATATACTATTATTATTTATTTCTCAAAAATATTCTTTTAACTATCTTTTTTATTTTGTCAAAGAATATGAAATAAAAGTCGGATTCAAAGATTCTGGAATCGTTTTTAGCCTGTCGTAGGAAAAACAATCCTACAGGCAGCATGGCCACATTTCCTATCCACATACCTATATAACCTTCCACAATCCCCTCTCTCGTCCATTTTTGTCCTACCATCGAAAAGACGTAATAGAGAATAAAAAAGCAGATACTGATCAAAACAGGCACTCCGAGTCCACCTTTTTTAATAATGGCACCCAGCGGTGCTCCTATTAAAAAAAGTACTAAACAAGCCCATGCCTGAGTGTATTTTTCATATTTAGACACTTTATACAGATTTTTCTCCTTTTCAATCTGATCCAGTCTTTCGGCTTGACCTTCTGCATATGCCTTAACAGATCTGGCAGCCTGGACAGCTTTTGACAAGGCTATGGCCTTTTTGTCTTTATCTATAAGGACAGAAAGGCTGACTTCGCCTTTTTTATAAGGAGATTTAATGGTATCGTTTTGAAACAGATAATAATAGTATGCTTTAGATCCTAATTCAGCTTGTTGATGAATCATTTTAGCATCATTGGAAAGAGAATCAATTCCTTTCGACAATTCTTCCCCATTTTTCATGAGCCGGTTTCCTGAAAACAATTCTTCTTTCGTTCTATTCAGATCAAAGGAGGCTAGACTGAATACTAATTTATTCTTTTTAAAAGTATTACGTATAAACTGCTGAGGATTAATGGGGTTGCTGGTCTCCGATTGTTGCTCATTATAACTTGCTCCATCAAACAATTCCATCACCAGGTATCTATTGTTCATGGCCATGTACATCATAGCAGAGTCAGCCAAGATCACGTCTGTATTTCCTCTACCCTGTGAGTGATCATAAATCATAATGTTTTTCAACATCGTTCCATCCGGGGATTTACCGGAAATACGTATGCTATAGCCTGGAATACCTTGGTAGAAAACTCCGTCTTTTAAGTTTAATGAAAGCTTCTTTTGACGGAGATCATAAAGTAAACTATAGGCTTTTAAGTTGGCATAAGGTATAACGCGGTCATTGAACCACAGCATGAAAATGCTAAGTGATGCTGCAAAAATAAAAATAGGCATGATGATTCTGATGAGGGAGATCCCAGAACTCTTAATCACTGTTAACTCATTAAACTCGCCCAGCCCACCAAAAGTGATCAGTCCTGCAAGTAGAATACCCAATGGGAATGTAGCCGGAAGTAAATTAAGGCAAAAATACGAAAGAATTTTTATCCAGTCTAGTATCGTTAGTCCCTTACCAAGCAGTTCGTTGAGGTAACTTAAGATCGTCTGTGTAAGAAAGATAAAAGTAATGACAGACACCGTCATGAGAAAATTGACGATGAAGGTTTTAAATATAAAAAGATCAAGCTTTTTGATCATTTGTGAAGGGTTGTTTATGACGCTGCTAAACTAACAATTTAAATTCAATTATACTGTCTCTCTATTCTACTGTGTTAAGCTTATAGGAATCCGGTAAATAAGCTGTGCCAGTTCTATAGACAGTATATAAAAACCAGGCTTTAAACCCTCTATATTTATAAGTGCTGAGGCTCTCTCTTCCTGATTCCATACTACACCTCCATCGGCTGAATGAACTACTACATCAATAACCGTTTTTCCTTCAGGGATACTAATACTCAAACTTCCCTTACCAGATGCATACCAAACAATGCCTGATTCATGATGTCGGTCAATTCGTTTATATTTTTCACAATGGTTCAACTCTGTTCTACAGGGTCTAATAAGTAACGGGTCTGAAAGGTTTTCAGGAAGTTCGCATTCGAATCTATTCACATCAAGTTGCCTGCATGTCAAAGCTTTTGCCCCGTCTGTAGTATGATACCACCAGGATATTTCTTTCGGAGGCATCAGTGAAGAAACAAATAGCAAAAGTCGCTCATCATACTCCATTTTATAATTCCACTCCAAACTGTTTTCAGTCAATACATCAAAGCCACAACCCATAATAGGCAGTATGATTCTATCCGTTGCCTTCATCCATTGACTGGGATTGGTCAAGCGCCTTAGAAATTCTTCTCTGTTGGAGAACGGAAAAGCACATTCAAACTGCGCCTGTAAAAACTCATCCAGCTCCAATGCATTTTGTCCAGCTATTAATCCAGCCGGAAGATGAGAACTTTGATTTGTAGGAGAAAACGAAGTACTCAACCAACCGCCGTTATAGTCAGTTAATCCAAACAAAAATTGTGGCGAGAGAAATGACCCTTGAAAAATTAACAGTTGATCTCCTGCCACAGACAATCCGAAAAAGCCACTCACCCCTTGAGTTGCAAAACCTGCATCATTGGGATAATGAATTTGTTGTCCAGCCATAATACCGCCGGATGGCACCGTGTAAGTAATCAATCCCTCGCCAGGTCGAAAGCCTACAGTATTGGCATTCCAGCCACAATCAGTAATAAAGAACTGAGATCCGGCTTGTAAATTAACCAAGGGTAAAACGGAAAACTCATCCGGATCCTTAAAATTATAACCGACCACTACGAGATCTCCCGGCACTAACGTTTGGCCGAGAACAGATGAAATGGAAAGAAAGCATCCTAAGACGATGGCGCATTGCCGAGCAAAAAATGAGAACATATGCCTAAAAATTAGCGTGTTATTAAAAAATAGTCTGCTCAATGATACGAAAAAGCCTTAATAAAAAACAATCCTTTCCTAGACAATCGACTTATTGAGTATAATTATTAACTAAATCTGTTTTATTTTTATAAAATAGGTCGTAGTTTCGCACTCCCAATTAATGGCGAGGTAGCTCAGTTGGTTAGAGCGCAGGATTCATAACCCTGAGGTCACGGGTTCAACTCCCGTCTTCGCTACTCTATTTAAGGTTCTGATTTTTCAGAACCTTTTTTGTTTTAGAGCAATAGTGTTACAACAATCATTCAAATAAAATATAATGGTTTTATAAAAAAACTATTCACTTACCTCCATTATCGCTTTTCAACTTTTTCTGCTCTCATCTATACTATTATGAAAAAAATCACTCTTATAGTACTCATTTTAACGAGTCAGTTCTCTTCTTTTGCTTACAATGCAATCACATGGCATTCTGAAGTTCTTAATTACAATGTCCCTAATTTTGTTAACTCTTCTAAGTTCACTTTTGGGAATGTGAACAATACCCCCTATTTATTTTTCATTGGAAGTGATTATCACATCTATGCATTAATCAATAAAAATAATAGATGGGAAGATGCAGTAAGACTCAGTCCTAAAACGTCTGCAGCCAGAACTTCTTCAAAACTTAGTTTTGTAATTATCGAAGGCAAAGCTCATATTTTTTATACAGCAACTGATAATGTTATACATGACATTTTCTATGATCCTGCTATGTACACAAGCGGCTGGAGTTCGGGATCTACGATTGGTACTATGTGAACCATAAATATAGATTACTTACAACGTATCAACTTCCAATTCATCCTCGCCTTTTTTAGCATTTTCATAATCAGGCGCTTTAAGTGCTTTTACCAAAGCATCCCATTTTATACAATCATCATCTTTGAGAAAATTAAGCCAGTAGGCTTCTCTGGTCATAGCATCATAATGGACAATACAATACTTATATTGCCATGATTGAAATAGATTGAGATAAATGAAGAATAAGAAAACAGGAACAAGCGCATGTGACAGAATAGTCATTTTTTTATCACTCACCTGCTGAAGAAATGCTCCTATAGCTAGTGCAAATAAAGCATAGAAATCAATCATTGGCCTCATGCCAAAACTTCCTCCATACCACCAACACCACCAACTAAAGGTGGTATAAATTGCCAGAATTGTAAAAATTAACAGCGGTACAAATAACTGTTTGCGCAACTTAAAGAGTGAGTAAATCCCTATTATAGCAAATATCATGATAGGTGTATATACCAGCCAGCCTTTTCTATAGCTGAATAGTCCTTCCAGTATATGTGGATTTGTAAAAAATAATTTTTCGTCTTTATAAGAATAAAATAAAAAATCACCTGTATTTAATTTCCAGTAAATGATCTGAGGCGTCCAGCAGAGTAATACTAATAATGCAATCCCTAGAATATGTTTCCATTGTGCTAAAAAAAGCAATACCCTTGCTTGAAAGTCCTTCCATGAATACAGATTGTATAATAGAGGAAAAATAAAAACAATAATATTAACTGGTCGAATTAAAATGATCAGACCACCGATAAGACCCAGAATAATAGTATACCTGTACTTCTGCTGTTCATGCCATCTGATGCTAAAAAAAATAAAGACTGTAATTAAAGAAAAATTGAACGCATGAGACATGGCAGCATCAAGAGTAATGTAAACGTACAAATTGGTGCCAAATACAATGCACAAAATAACAATAGAAGTCACCCATTCATTATAAAACTTTAGTAGCAGCAAGCGCAAAAAAATCACACCAATAATGGTATAAAACAATGCGGATAGGAAAACTGCTTTTTGATAATGGTAGGTAAATCCATTGGCAATTTCTCCAGCTTGTTTCGTATAGATATGAGCGATAGAGAAAAAAGGAGAATATAAAATGGCCATCCCCATAGTCATCTTCATTACCTTTCCTCCATTTTCTGCCTTTTCATACCAATATGTTTCGCCATTTGAAATTTCTCTTTTGTCCATAAAATCTAAAGCCAGATCATGTCGAATAAAAGTAGCTGGCAGATATCCGTAATAACTGATAATATCCCACTCAATTACTGTTCGTTCTTCCCACCTCTGATTACTAAAGTCCAACCAGATGAGTATAGTCATTGTAAACAACACTGCGTAGAAAGAAAGGCTTTTAAATAGACTTAGAAATTTCATTCTGATTAAAACTTAAATGGTCAATAACGTTGATTGTATTTTATTTGTAATGTACATACAAAGACAATATCCTAAACGGAACATTCACAAAATCCATCTTCTTCATCTTTGATCCTCCTACGTCAATCCAACACTTTAGAGGATGTTCATAGCAATTGGTTTGTAATTCTTTTTCTCCATAGAGTTTCTTAAAGCGGATAAACAATTCCAGATCAAACATCCATTTGCTGTGAAATGCATCTTGAAATAACGGAACCACAATCGAGTGATGAAATAATTTAGCACCGCATTGTGTGTCGTAAATAGGTAATTGAAATAATTTGGTAACGATGGTAGCGAATATCCTTCCAAAGTAATGACGGAAAGCAGAACGCTCTATTTTCGCTCCCAGCCTTTTGATGCGTGAACCCATAATGATTTTAATATTCGGACGTATCAATTGCTGAAACTGTAGAATCTCTTCCAAAGGAGTTGCAAAATCGGCATCCCAGAAGCCAATGTAATCAAAACGTTTGGCTAGCTCAGCTTGTAACATACCTGAACGAACAGCTTCTGCTTTGCCAACATTAGAAGGCATGTTGATCAGCAGCACCCTGTCTTTGTCTTTGGCAATTCGCTCTAATAAAGACCACGTGTCATCCTTGCTACCATCATTGACAAAATAAAAAAAGACATTTGAACGACGGTAAAAATCTTCAAACAATGTTTGATTAAAACGTGTGGCTTCATTATAACAAGGAATAATAATACAAATAGAAGTCATTCAATGGTCTGTTTGAAGATAAAGATACATAATTAATCTATCCTGAAAAATCTACTGGAGCATAATGAAAGCACCGAACCTACCTGTACCAAAGCCTTCTCCTCTAGCAGAATAAAATTGGTCTGTATGGTCAACAGTACAGACTCCTGCTGTATGGATATGAGCTGCGAGGATACCTGCTTTTTGCAGTAACAAACTATTGGCCAACCATAAATCAATATGGGGCTTCTCGCCTTCTGCCTTCGTTATACAAGCCGATAAGCCGAGCTCATGGAAACGATCTGCTACCTCTTCTCCTACTTCAAAATGCGGCTGAGAAATAGAAGGACCTATACAAACGATGAGATCCGCGGGATTCGAGCCATAGGCATTTTCCATGCTCTTCACTGTGGCTGAAGCAATACCTGCTAAAGTTCCTTTCCAACCCGCATGGGCTGCACCGAGTGCTTGCCGACTAGGATCATAAAATAAAACAGGTACACAATCGGCTGATAATACGCCAATGGCTAGACCAGGTATATTGGTGATCAATGCATCTGTATCCATGGGTATTTGACCGCTGTTGTCCTTAGTGATTTGAGCGATTGTACTGCCGTGACATTGCTTGGGAATGGTCAATGTTTTCGCTTTGAAAAATTGGCAAAGGCGATTTCTATTTTCTATTACCTGTTCTTCTTTGCCGGTATGAAAACTCAGGTTAAAATCTGAGCAAAAAAAGCTGTTGCGCGTGGTAACCACATGCGCAACAGCCTTATAGGAATTCAATGCTTGAAAATGATACAACTGCTGTTCGGAATGGAATGTAACAGATGGCTCTATGATCATTTTACTAGCTTGTCTTTAAAATCCTTTCTCAATTTTTCCAATTTGGGTTTGATCATGACCTGGCAGTAAGGCTCATGGCCATTCAGCTTATAATAGTTTTGGTGATAATCTTCCGCTGCGTAGTAGTTGGAATAAGCTTGTACTGCTGTAACAACTGGTCTGGGAAATGCTTTTTTTGTATTCAATTCCGCAATGTATTTTTCAGCTTTCTCTTTTTGCTGAGGAATAGTATAGAAAATGACAGAGCGGTATTGGGTGCCTACATCATTACCCTGACGATTCAATGTGGTCGGATCATGTGTAAAGAAGTAGACTTCCAGCAACTCTTCAAATGTAATGACTGCAGGTTCGTAGATTACACGAATCACTTCTGCATGGCCTGTTTCACCTGAACATACTTGCCTGTATGTAGGATTTTTAACCGCACCTCCTGCATAACCTGATTCTACACCAACTACCCCTTTCAATTCTTGAAATACAGCTTCTGTACACCAGAAACAACCGTTTCCAAAATATATTGTTTCTGTTAGTTTATCAGTCACGACGTCTTTTTTAATTTCCTCTGTTTCTCTTAATTCCTTCTTATCAATGTTTTGACAATTGGTATTCATTGTTGTAATGATTACACAAAATAATGCCACCATTGAAAGTAGTCCATATCGTTTTTTCTTATTCATGAGTAGTGGAGTCCGTTTGTGGTTTGCTCAAAGAACGTTGATTTAGTCTGGTTGTAGTATCTCTTTTTCTCTTAATTTCACCTTCTTGTCGGGCAGGCGACAAAACCACCGGTACTTCTTCGTGAATTTCTTCTGTGGAGTCTGAATTAGCGTACTTCACCGCCAATTTATATTGATTTGTATAATTGATATTCAATGAATCTTTCGCCATTAGTTTATCATAGAATGTTACCGCTTTGGACCATTCCTTTGCTTTGATGGCCACCTCGCCGCAACGCTTCAACAATTCCAAATCCTGTGGGCGATTCTGAAGCAGTAGACTATACCAGGACAATGCTTTTATATAATCCCCTGTTCTATACTTTAAGTTCCCTAAAAGGCTGTAATAAGTAGGATTTTTATCACTGTATTTCAACGCAATCATATAAGCTGATTCAGCAGCGCCATTGAGTTTCATTTTTTCAAAGAAACGGCCTTCTGCTTCGTAAAACAATGGATCCTGATGTGAAATACGTATACCGTTCAATACATAAGACATCGACGAATCGTACATCCCTTTATTCAAATAAATTTTGATAATCTCTTTGTAAGCAGGCAAAAAATCCTGGTCCTTTTTAACAGCAGATTGCAGGAAGCGAATGGAACTTACAGAGTCTTTATTGATTAACGCTCTTCTAGCCTGCACATAATCTGCATCTGCTTTAAAGGGGATCATTTCTACTGTTTGTGTAATGTAATTGGTATACTTCACGGAATCCCGAAGGTCCATGTAAACGTTTGACTGTAGTACAGCCAGAGCAGGATCCTTATCGATCATGGCCTCCGCTTTGAGTGCTGCATCTCTGGCAGCGATAACATTGCCACTCGCATAGCTTACCTGACCAAGTAAAAGATAATACTCTCCCTTTCCTTCTTCTAGATCTATCGCTTGAGAAATATCCGCCAATGCTTTCACATTGTTTTTTAGTTTATAATAGAAGAGTGCCCGCTTGTAAAACAGAAGATCATTGGAAGGGTCATCTTCAATAGATTCGTTGAGTACATTCAAACTGGCTTCGCTTAGGTTTTCTACACTCTGCGGATCAGGAATAGACGTATCATTTTTATCGGAACCACAAGCAAAACACCCAATGAGTAAGACGCTTGCAATAAGTATATGTTTCATGTTACAGCTGATTAGAACCTGAATTGTGCAGAAAACTTTACGCCAAAGTTTCTCACGCCAGGATGATTATTATACGTTAGGCGGTGAAAGAAATCTACTCTGAATATCTTAAAGATATTTTCGATCCCATAACCCACTTCTACATAAGGTAGATCTCCAAATTTATTGATCGAATGGTTAGACATCCTCATGCTATACGGAATGAGATCTATATTTTTCTGATCTAGGTAGCCGTATAAGACATTAGCTGATACAAGAAATCTCCATTTCAATTTCTTAACCAACGGAATTCGGTTAAAGAATAAACCTTCAAAGTAATGTCTGTAATTTAGAGAGACGAACTGATCGCTGACAAACTCAAAATAATTCATCAAGTTATAAGCGGCCGTACTGTAGATTGGTGAACGGTTTCCGATATGAACTTCCAGCAATGGGTAAGGCAATGGAGTAAAGATTTTACCTGCTGTAAAGTCATAATAAGAGCGGCCTAAAGCTCCTACTCTAAAAGAATGATTAAAGAACAAGTACAGTTTATGGTACTCAAAGTCAGATTGCAAAACGCCTTTCATTCCATAAACGTGACGTACCGCAATAATCGGCCAATTGTTTTTTGTACCAAAACTTAAACGTTCATTATCGTTTTGCAATAGAATTTCATCCTTTGTTAAACGCAGTTCGGTAATCAATTCAGTCGTTCTAAAATAATTAGATGTAAAGGATGTATCACCATTGGAATGAAGATTAGGGTAATAATCAAAATCAAAAGGATCGGCAGGACTAAAGTCCCAGTTTCTGAATTTTACTTTTAAACCAAAGTCCTTTCTAAGTTCAGTATTAAAATAAACCTGAGCAAACTCTTTATAAAAAGGTCCCTGCAAAGTACCCCACTGTGCGTATGTTAAGAACAAAGGATTAGAACCCAAACGCTCGGGGTTAATGGCTACCATCTCTATGTCCTTACGATACTCAATGCCTGCTTCTGTCCAACGTTTCTTGGAAAATATATAAGATACAGAGCCCGAATATTTAATCTTGGTATCTTTGGTACCGTAAGCCCCGTAAGCTTTGATAACCCATTTGCGCGAAAAATCGATGTTTGTTCTGAAGCCTAATCTGATTCTGTTTCCTTCTACATTGTTATAAGAATACAAAGCCAGGTAAGGACCAAAATCTATTTTACCGATGCGTTTATATCCATTGATAGCAATATTGACAATTTCGATATATGATTTAACGAGCGGTACATTTTTGATCGAATCAATCATTGCATACATGTTCTTCTCAGACTCGGTAATAGAATCATGGCGTTTTTGTTCCCAATAGTCCGTGGACTGAACCATGGCCTCGCTCTCTACTTCTAATAACTGATCATAAAACTTCTCGTCTTTCGGTTGATTAATCTTGATGTCTTTACTGGACGAATAGAACTTAGCCAGCAGGCCCGGAGAGTTTTTGGTAATCTCATCAATGTCCAATAAGGCTCTCGTCTTAATAGGTATCCAGGTTCCATTTGACATCTGTTGAAACTCCTGCTGAATCTTAATTTTTTCGATAAAGTTGATGTTGGCTTCTTTTCCTACTTTAACATCGATTTGCTTGATAGCAAATGTTGTATCGTGAATCCACATCATGCCAGTAAAAACAAGATCCTTCGGCTGCTTAGGTCTAAAGGTTAGCTTGTAACACCATTGAGAGTCGATGAATGCACTGTCTGCTAATTCATACTCGTAAAAAACCTGCCAGCTGTCTGCAATAGGCGACAAGAAATCTTTTTGTACAACATTGATTGAATTTTTATAAAAATTGTAATTCTGAAACGATGTTCCAATCAACTGAGACACCACGCTTCCATCTTCCACTCCAACACCGGTAACTCTAACACCTTGAATTAATTCTTTGGTCAAGTCAGGATTTTTTCTGTGGTAGTAATTGGAAATGGATTCGGAAATAAACATTGGAATCACGGGCTTTCCGTCTTCTCCCGCTACAGCCTTGGCACTGTCGTATACTTCTGCTATTTTTTTATAGATTTTACGTTTTTTAAGACGATCTGAAATATTATCTACACTTACTTCTAACCTATTATAGGTTTCATATTCATAAGCATCCAATCGACGTATATCATTCTTGTCTTTATTCTTCATGACATTCCTCATGATCGCCCAAGCAGGATTCTCCGTTGGTCTTATAGTAACGGCAGTGATCGAAGCCGTTTCTGATTCCAGCTGAAAATTCAACACCGCTTCTTCTACTCCTTTTGGAATCGCTTTAGCTTTCATGGTATATCCCATGTTAAAAACAGTCAGAGAATCTGAACTGGTTGGGATAGTTAAGGTATAAAAACCTTCAAAATCACTGCTTGTTCCTACATCGGTATTTTTTACATAGATACTTGCAAAGGGCATCCCTTCACCTGTTTCTCCATCTATAATTTTACCTTTGAGCTTAATGGTTTGCGCAACACTAAGACATGGCGTAAGGATGATCAGGAAAAAAATTAACTTATTATTTAAATACCCCTTCATGCAATACCTACTTACGCTTTAGTGTTATTGTTTTTATAATAATCGTCTATAATATAGTCTGATTTTTTCAAAATTTTTATTAACCGGTCCAATCTTAATTCACTTTTATTGGCATTATGCAATTGACAGTCCATTTTTCGTTTAGGACTTCTGATCCTAACATATAAAGTCTTCATGACCATAGTTGCGGATACCGATATTGAAACTATGCCAATCCTATGGATACATAAATATACTTGTCTGCCTCTTGTAAAACATAATTTGACAGTCTTCTTTTTCATTTCTCAAAACAGCAAAAGCCTGATTCGAAGAAATAGTATTTTGGAATGGTGTGTTTCTTATGAAGTGATTGGCTGCGCGCCTAATTGAATTAACCCGTAAGATTTAAAAATACGGGAAATATAAAAGAAAAAAAAAGTGGTAATTAATTCTAGTCTTCAGGTTTAATCGTCAGCAAGCGAATCAATTCTATGAATTCTTTGCCTGTCTCTATTTCACATCCCCTAATGACGAGTTCGTCATATTTTGTTTCTGTCTTTACTTTGATTTCCATCGACGTCCAGGGAGATTCTTTGCCTGTTATAAAAACGATGTCGTTGTAGGAGATATGTTCGTGTAGAATATTTTTATGCTTGTTGACTCCGATGTAATAAATCCTTTTGTCCGTGGCGACTATAACACCTAAAGTGTTTTTGATGGATCCTTCCATCAGGTATAATATCGTCTCGTCTGACTTAAGACTGTTGATGAAATTGTCGTACGCTATGGATGCATGTGCAGGAGAATATCCCAACTGGCTCAATCTATCTGTAAAGTCTACTCTCATACGGCCCAATTTAACGTTTACATTTATTTGCAGTTACATCTAAGTGCTTATACGTATACATGAATCCCTATGGTTACATTCTTCTACATTTTTAGTCAAAAAGTGTAGGCGCTGCCCCACTCGATTTTGACGCATCTTTCTTACTGGAATCCAATGTATTAACACCTATTACCTTGTTGCCAGAAAACTTAATGCCGATAGCTCTATAACTCTTCACTTCAGCAAATTGTTGTATATCAACATTTAAGGTTGGTGAAGTCACATATTTCCCTTTTGCAAATTCTACTTTTATTTTTGGTTTTGTATTAGCGGTGATGTATATCAACTCAGATTTCTCATTTTCACCTACAAAATTGAACTTTTTACCTAATGAAGAAGTATCTATACCAAAACGTTTGATGTAATAAGCCTTATTTTTACCTTCAAAATACAGTACAGAGTAAATCTTTTCAGGATCAAAATTCTCTATCAGCATTACTTCTGACCCTTCGTAACGATTGGTAAGCTCGGTACCCGTGATTTCATAATTGCCGTCTTTATAGAATACAATTACCTGATCCTCTGAACCAAACTCTCCTAATGCTAAACCTTTACCTTGAGTATTAAGACGCGCTGTTTCGGCATCGAACCAAAACTGCACTCCACCTAACGTGGACAATCCTGCTTCCTTCAGACTAATTTTCTTGACCGGATATTCTGTTAAAATATTACCTTGAGAAGTACGCGCTTTGATTTCCAGTTCTGAGAAATCATAATCAAATATTTTATTTCTGGCTTTGGCAGTTGTAGTTAATGTAACGGTAATTTTTTCTGCTTCTGCGTTAGGATTAGCGGTAAAATACAACACTTTAGAACCCTTTTCACCTTTGCTTAAATCATATTCCTTATCACGCGTAACTCCTAATACTTGGAATCGTTTGACCATGGATCTTCCTGTTTTTCCATCCAGATAGATCATATTATAAACCATGCGCTCGTCTCCTTTTCGGAAAATAGCGATATGAATCACATCTTTTCCTACAAAAACCTTCTCTCCGATCTTTTTGACAACACAAATACCGTCTTTTCTAAAAACAATGACATCGTCAATGTCTGAACAATCAGCGATATATTCATCTTTTTTCAAACCATAGCCCATGAAACCATCTTCACGGTTCACATACAATTTTTGATTATTGGCAGCTACAATGGCAGCATTGATGGTATCAAAAGCTTTAATTTCGGTTTTACGTTCTCTCCCTTTGCCGTATTTCTTCAATAGAGCAGCGAAATAATTGATGGCATAATCATTTAAATTCGCCAGATGATTGATCGTTTCTTTCAATTCTGCCCCGATCGCTTTCATGAATTCATCGGCTTTAAAACCGTCAAACTTAGAAATACGCTTGATCTTAATTTCAGTCAAACGGACAATATCATCTTGCGTAATAGTGCGGTAGAACTGTTTTTTAAAAGGAGTTAAGCCCTTATCGATGATTTGTAAAACGGCTTCCCAAGTTTCTGCATCTTCAATTTTACGGTAGATTTTATTCTCAATAAATATCTTCTCTAAAGATAAAAACAGCGCTTTTTCCTGTAGCTGAGATTTTCTGATCTCGAGTTCCTGCCGAAGCAATTCTTTTGTCTTATCAGTTGAAATCTTGAGCATATCATTGACGCTCAAGAATTCTGGTCTATTCTCAACAATGACACAGGCATTTGGAGAAATACTGACTTCACAATCTGTGAATGCATACAAGGCATCAATGGTAATATCAGGATCAGTACCCGGTACCAATTGAACCTGAATTTCCAGATCTTTAGCGGTATTGTCTATTACTTTTTTGATTTTAATCTTTCCATTATCGTTAGCTTTGATGATGGAATCGATGATACTATTGGTGGTTGTTCCAAAAGGTATTTCTTTGATTAATAATGTTTTATTATCGTACTCTTCAATCTTAGCTCGAGCTCTAATCTTGCCGCCTTTTTGGCCTTCATTGTACAAGGCGGCATCGATAGAACCTCCTGTAATGAAGTCAGGATACAACTGAAATTTCTTATTTTTTAAATGAGCAATCGACGCTTCGATCAACTCGATGAAATTATGAGGAAGAATTTTGGTAGACAAACCAACTGCAATACCTTCTACCCCTTGAACTAAAAGTAAAGGAAATTTAACAGGAAAAGTAACCGGTTCTTTTTTCCTACCGTCATAGGAAGCTTGCCATTCTGTAGTTTCGCCATTGAAAACGACATCCAAAGCAAACTTTGATAAACGTGCTTCAATGTAACGAGGTGCTGCTGCTCCGTCTCCAGTACGCACATCTCCCCAGTTACCCTGCATGTCTAATAGGAGTTCTTTTTGGCCTATAGTAACAATAGCGTCACCTATAGAAGCGTCACCGTGAGGGTGATACTGCATCGTAGAGCCAATGACATTGGCGACTTTATTGAAACGGCCGTCGTCCATTTCCTTCATGGCATGAAGGATACGTCTTTGTACCGGCTTTAATCCATCGTCTATATTAGGCACTGCCCTCTCTAGAATTACATAGGAAGCGTAATCCAGGAACCAATTTTCATACAATCCCGATACAGGGACGATGTCATGAATATTATCGTTGTTTTCTGTCGCGTCAGAAGAACTCATACCTCAAATTTTCTTTAGAAGCCCAAATGCTTTGCTTACCTTTAGGCACTTCGAAATTAAGAAAATAAGCTTTTATAATGAGTGGTTGTGGAAAAATTACAGGAATTAGCTCAAAGATGCTGATGTTAACCATTTTGCTTGGACTTGGACTGGCTTCTTGCTCTGCTCCGGTAAAAGTAGAAGGTTTTGATAACGAAAGTTGGAAGACAGATACCAATGCCTGTCACTTAAAAAGAACCGCTTTGGTAGATGTGTTACTTCAACACAAAGATGAGTTCATGAACAAGAAAGATGAACAACTCATGAAATACATCGGAAAACCAGATAAGAGTTTGTTTTTCTCTAGAGGCAAGAAAACTTTCATTTACCAGGTAGATCCCGGAAGTGATTGCGAAAATCGACTTCTTCTAAAAAATATGAGGTCTCTCCGATTTGATGTGAATGCATTAGGCAGAATTGAGCTGGTTTATATGATTGCTCAATAGAATAGTTGTTAGTTATTTAAGAAATTATCATAAATAAAAAGAGTGCTGAAGAAGATTCTTGAGCACTCTTTTTATAATTATTAAATGAATGCTTATTCGTCTTTACCACCGAATAAATAAATCACAGCTAAGTTGATAGAAGAGAATTTAGTAACAGATTTTGATCTATCCTTCTCAGCTTGACTGTCTCTGTCTTCGTGATGAGGATTGATATTGGAGAAACCTAAATTGTATTCCGCTTGAAAAATCAATCCCTTCCAATTATAGCCTAATCCCATATTCATAGAAACATTCAGATAATTAAAATAAGCTTCGTTATTCGTTCCTGTATTCGTTGGTTGATCTTCCCCTTTGATGGTTAATTCATTTGCATTTGGAATATCAGATTTAATTTTACCTCCAAACAAATACCCTACTGAAGGTCCTGCAAATGCTTCTATTTTACCAGGACCCGCTTTAAAGGTTCCAACTACATTAAAAGGAATTTCCAAATAATTGAATCTTGCTTTTACGGTGTAGCCATTCGACAAAACATTAGCTCCTCTCTGAGAATATAGAATTTCCGGTCTTAAAGATACGTAATCTCCTAATCGGGCATTAAACACAATTCCTAATTGAGGTGTAATAAGTGTTTTATAATCAGATGCTTTATCACCATCTGCCACCTTGGTATCTCTTGCTGTAGAAAATGACATACCTACTTTAGGACCGATAATACCTTGGCCGTAAGAAGCAATGTTTAATCCGGCAAGAACAAATAAACTGAATAGTACTTTTTTCATAATAATAAAAAGGGAATATGGTTAATTAAAAATGAATGCTCAAGAGAACAACAATATATGCATGCATAAGAAAAAAAGCAAGTTATCATAGTCGAAAGGTTAGCACCATTATCCCCTAGACTACTTTTTAGTACTTAATGCTTCCAGGATGGCTTTTTGAATAGCTTCCGGTTTTTTCCACGGAATGAAATGGTTCATGTCTTTTAACATCTTAATATCGACCTGACTGTTTACCATCCTTTTTTTAATAAACGATGCATTTCCTGGTAGTACCAGATTATCATCCTCTCCTTGGATCACTATAGCGGGTTGATGAATTGTAGACCATAAGGGAATCATCAATTCCAATTCTTTTTTTAAAGAAATGATTTCTCCGTTAGATGCTCTAATAGAGCCTGGTAATAACCATCGCAGCGTATTCATTGGTTTACGGTACCATTCTCTGGGTTCCAATGCAGGATCTACAGAGGGCGCCACGAAGATGAGGTAATTTACCAATTCAGGATAATCCATTGCGATACGAGCAATCAATGGTCCTCCAAGAGAATGCCCAACTAATATGACTTTCTTTCCAATACCGTATTTTTGAAGCAACGGTTTTATACAAGCCGCCTGCACGGCCAAAGAAGGTTCTGCTTTTCCATAATCAGAATAACCGAAACCAGGTCTGTCCACTGCAATCAGTTGAGATTTGGAAAGCAACAAACTGTCTTTAAAAAAATGTTTGAAAGCCGTCCAAGAGCCAGGCGAACCATGGATAAACAATACTAAGGGCAAAGAATCGTTGCCTACTTCCGCATAGTTCATGGTGCGTCCACAAGCTTCATAGCAGTGTTGATGAGGTTTGCATGCTGCCTCCATGAATTCTTTATCCAACGCTTTTGTAGAAATGCGCATTTTCAAACAAGAAGATACCGACAATCCAAATAGTGTCATTATTACGAATGCCGTAGAAAGCGATACTACTGTTTTTTTGCGTACATGCATTCAACTATAGGGAGATTGTAATGTAAGAATATAGGGGGTAAATAAGCATTGACTAAAGATATCAAACGGCTAACTTATAAAACAAAAAAGGAGTTCATTTCCATAAACTCCTTTTGATTGTCATCGCAATGACTATTTTTTCCCGCCAAATAAATAGGCCACACCCAATGTAAAGGCGTTAGATTTTACGACAGTATTGTTTCTTTTGTCTTCCGTATCAGAATCTGCAGAATGAGGATTAAGATTGGATAATCCCAGATTGAATCCTAATTGAACCAACAAGCCGTTGTCAAATTTGTAACCTGCACCAAAATTAAGAGATACATTTAATGGATTAATATAGGTATCATCATCCGTACTGGTGCCATAGTCAGAAGGCTGTTTCTTTCCGATAACGTTACCGTCACGTGTATCGTTAATAAATCCAGTTACCTCTTCATGAGATTTTCCTCCTAAAACATAACCAAAAGAAGGACCGGCAAAAAGTTCTACATTTCCAGGACCAGCTTGCACACTTCCTACTAAATTGATTGGCAATTCAAGATAGGAAACTCTCATTCTTCCTTCGTAATTAATTGTATTTCCAAAAATGGTAGCACTGGTTTTAGACACTGTGCCTCTTTGTGTGTAAAGCAATTCCGGTCTTACTGCGAAGTGATTTCCGAATGGAGCATTTAGCACCACTCCTATCTGAGGAACAACAATATAAGAATAATCATATGATGGCTGATCTGAAGGTGACTTAACATCCACAAATTTAGAAAGTCCAACACCTAATTTAGGTCCAAAGGACACTTGAGCAAATGAAACAGAGGCTGCTCCTAAAAGACTGAAGGCAGCCAGTAAAAATCTTTTCTTCATGATAATATAGATTGGTTTGATTTATAGAGTAAAGACCGCAAAATTCAATCCGATGTTTCCGCAGTCATTTTATAAATCTATCAGCAACCCTTTATTCCCGGCTCGGATTCCTTTTTGAGTTGGTATAAGTATACACACTTCATTAAGTGGATCGTGTTCAAAAAACAAAGTCCATTGTCTAGCAAGAGCTTCCTGTAAAAACATTTCCTTCTCAGTCATAGCCACTAAGGGTCTAACATCATAAGAAGCGATATAAGCCAGTGGTAGATGAGTAACCGAAGGAATCAAATCCGCTGCGTAAGCAATCGTGTGATCTGGTGTTTTAATTATGGGAATCAATTGTTTCTCTGTATGCCCATCCGCAACAAAGAAATCTATGAATGAAAACGGGCTATCAGTACCTTGAATAAAATTCAATTGTCCAGATTCGTATAAAGGCTGTATATTTTCTTGTAAAAAACTCGCCTTTTCTCTGGGATTAGGATTGATAACGGCCCAGTCCCACTGTCCTTGATGGACCCAATATTTAGCCTGTTTAAAAGTCGGTAATAAGTGATTAGAAGACCGAGTAACCGCACCTCCAACATGGTCTAAATGAAGGTGAGTTAAAATGACATCTGTGATTTGATCTTCGTGAAAACCCGCTTGACGGATTGACATAATGAGGCTGGCTTCACCATGCAAATGGTAATGCTTTAAAAAAGCAGGATCTTGTTTATTGCCAATGCCTGTATCGATAAGGATAAGTTTATTTCCCTCTTCGATCAATAGACATCTCATAGCCCATTGGCAAAGGTTATTTTCATCGGGAGGGTTGGTTTTCCTCCAAATAGACTGGGGGACCACGCCAAACATGGCCCCCCCGTCTAATTTAAAAAATCCAGTATCTAAGGAATAGCATTTCATTCACTGATTTCTTCAGCAGCGGCTTCTTCTACCACTACTCCCATAGCAGAGAACTTGTCAATGCGCTCCATAATGCGTTGTTCTGGTTCTATCTTTTGCAAAGCAGCAGTTGTATCAAGAATTACTTTTTTCAATTTCTTATACATCGATTCTCTATCGGCATGTGCACCACCTAATGGTTCTTTTACAATACCATCGATCAACTTGAACTTCAACATGTCTTCTGCTGTTAGTTTCAATGCCTCAGCCGCTCTTTCTTTATGCTCCCATGTTCTCCATAAAATAGAAGAACAAGATTCCGGAGAAATTACAGAATACCACGTATTTTCCAACATCAATACTTTGTCACCAATAGCAATACCCAGTGCTCCACCAGAAGCACCTTCGCCAATGATGATACAAATGACAGGTACTTTCAACATGAACATTTCTTTGATATTGCGTGCAATCGCTTCACCCTGTCCTCTTTCCTCCGCTTCCAAACCACAGTAAGCACCAGGAGTATCGATTAGAGTAATAATTGGCTTATTGAATTTTTCCGCTACACGCATTAAACGCAAAGCCTTGCGATATCCATCAGGATTAGCCATACCGAAGTTACGGACCTGACGCATTTTAGTATTTTTTCCTTTCTGATGTCCGATGATCATGAAAGAGTTACCATCAATTTCGGCAAACCCCCCAACAATTGCTTTATCATCCTTCACTACTCTATCACCATGCAATTCAATAAACTGGTCGCAGATATTTTCTATGTAGTCCAATGTGTAAGGACGATCTGGGTGTCTAGACAATTGGACCTTTTGCCAACGGGTAAGGTTAGAGTAAATATCTTTCTTTAGTGTTTCAATTTTCTTTTCCAATGATTTCACTTCCTGGCTCACATCTACATCTGAGTCATCAGCAATCTGTTTCATTTCGGCTAGTTTGCCTTCCAGGTCTTGAATCGGTTTTTCGAAGTCCAAATACATAGTTTAATTCTGATGTTAAGAAGTGTTAAAGGTAGTAATTATTAATGATTATTATAAAAAGTGGATAAATCTCAATTAAAATAGGTTTACGCATTTGCATTCTAACAATAAACCTCTTACTTTTGCATACCAAATCGAAAGAAACGGTAAACGGAGTGGTAGTTCAGTTGGTTAGAATGCCTGCCTGTCACGCAGGAGGTCGCGGGTTCGAGTCCCGTCCATTCCGCAAAAAGCCTTGAGAGTAATCTCAGGG
>JACMQM010000247.1 GCA_014376985.1 Cytophagaceae bacterium
ACAAAAAAATGTAAAGCATTTACTGTAAAAGATGGATTACCTCATTGCTCTTTTTATTTCAATTCAAAGTACAAAGATGAGTCAGGAAAAATATATTTTGGATCCAACAATGGATACCTAGTCATTGACCCTATGAAGTCAGGAGTAAATAGCATTATACCTCCTGTAGTCATCACCAAGTTTAAAATATTTAACGAGCAGATTTCTGCCACCTCTCCTCATTCTCCTTTATCGAAGGACATCAGTCAAACGAATGAAATTAAATTGAATTATGACCAGAACTCTATCACGTTTGAATTCGCTGTGCTTAATTTCAATAGTTCTCAAAATAACCAATATGCTTATTGGCTAGAAGGTTTTGATAAAACTTGGTTCTATAGTGCCAATCAAAGAACGGCTACATATACCAATCTTAATCCCGGCACTTATATTTTCCATGTGAAAGGATCTAACAACGATGGAGTATGGAATGAACGAGGTGCTTACGTAAAAATAATTATTACTCCTCCTTACTGGAAAACCTGGTGGTTTAATCTCATCGGAATATTATTTGCGCTCACCTTACTGTATTTGGTATACATATGGAGAACCAGTTTAATCAGAACAAAAAATACATTATTAGAAGAAACAGTTAGACAAAGAACATCTGAATTGGAAGAAGCTAATGAACGCTTGGAAACATTTGTATACAAAGCTTCTCATGACATTAAAGGTCCATTGAAATCTATTATTGGATTAACAGTTGTTGGACAAAAAGATGTACAAGATGAAAATGCGAAAACCTATTTTGATCATATATTAAAAAGCACTAAGAAGTTGGATAATCTATTGATGGATTTACTTCAAATTACTAAGGTTAGAAAAACGACATTGCAATTGGAAAGAATTAATTTCAATGAAATGGTGGCCGGTGTTTTGTCAAGTTTTGAAAACTTTCCTGGTTATGAGAAAATGAAAATCTCTATCGAGATCAAAGAGAACGTACCTTTCTATTCCGATAAAAAACTACTAAACTCTATTATTCAAAATCTAATTGAAAATCCTATTAAATACTTAGACCCTAAAAAGATTCCTAATATTTTGGACATTAAAATATCTGTCACTAAAAAAATGACGGAATTAATTTTTACAGATAATGGTGTAGGTATATCTAAAGAAAGTCAAAAATACATTTTTGACATGTTTTTTAAGGCCAATGAAAATGCCAATGGTACAGGTTTAGGTTTATACATCGTTAAGACAACCGTTGAAAAACTACAAGGTTCCATTCTTCTTGAAAGTGAACCAGGCAAGGGTTCTACTTTTACTATTCGCTTTTAAACTCTTCTTTGTTTACTTTCCTGTTTATGATATAAACGGCAGCGATACCCAATAATCCACCGATGATGGTATGGATTTGCGGTTGCTCCTGAAGAAATACCCATGAACCTAATGCAGCAGAAAATGGAACAAGAAAAATAAAACTACTCGCCTTTCCTGCTCCTAATCTGGCAGTAGCAACGAAATAGAAAGTTGTAGCAAACGATGTTGTAATCACCGCACTGAAGAACATGTTCATCCAAAATAAAGTATCTGCGGCTCGTAATAGCGCCATATTGGATGACAGAGAAGTAATCAAGAACATCAGGACAGAACAACTTCCATACATCCAAAGACTATAAGCAATGGGAGAACCATAACGTGAAGATTTTGAAGTAAACAAACTCAATATAGCCCATGTAAAGGTTGCTAATACAAAATAGATATTGCCTGATGAAAGTATACTGTTCCAATTATCCCATACTTTCAACAATACAGCGCCAGCTATAACTCCAATGATCAATCCAATTGCTTCATTTTTTGTAGGCTTGCGCAGTGCTACCAACAACATAATACCATATGAAATAATAGGATTCAATGTAGTCACTAATACCCCACCCGCTCCGGGTTTTCCGTGTACCAGTCCTTCAAAAAACAAATAGTTATAAATAGTCATAAAAACAGATGCTGCGACAAGAGGCAACCAACCGTTTATCTTCACAGCCATTCTTTCTTTCATAAAAAACAGAATGAGTAACAAAGCGACAAACGTTATGGATAAACGAAAGAATGCTATACTTGTTGTTTCACCGTAACCTGATAATACTTTTCCTGAAGCCCAACTCAAACCCCAACAAAACATACTAACGAGCATGCCTATGAGAAATTGATTTTCTTTGTTTTCTTTAGATAATAAGTTCATTTATAAATATGAAAGAGCAGAAGAAATGAAATAGACAGAAACAAAAAAGGCAAACATTAATGTTTGCCTTCGTTATGAGAAACTTTGCAACATTCGGGGAGTTCTTCGTGATTTTTTTCATTCATGGGATAAGCTTTCGTTCCATGACCTAATTCTGCGCATTGTTTTTCTATGATTACTCTATTGGTGCTATTTGTATCATAAGTTACTTTTAGCATTTCATCCTTTACAATGTATTTAGCCTGCGCTACTCCCGATATGCTTTTTATACCTGATTCCAAACGATCTTTGCACATGTCGCAATTACCTCTTGCGTAAAAAGACTCTTCTTTAAACGAACCTGTTCCGCAACTGTATATAGTAAAAGCAGAAAAAACTACCAGTAATAAGCTCAATAAACTTTTCATATCCCCTTTTTGCTTAAATATATGTATTTTATGTCAACAGTAAAAAAAGCCTTAGTTCTGAACTAGAAAAACATTGTATAAGGAGGCTTATTGTCCCTTAAAATAAATTTGTCCCTTACCATAAAAAGCCTATTTTTGTGGTCTTAATATATGAATTATGGCAACAATATCTGACGTTTCAAGAGGTTCTTTCTTACGTTTTAACAATGAACTGGTAGTCGTTACGGAATATGAACACCGTACTCCAGGCAATTTACGTGCTTTTTATCAGGTAAAAATGCGCAATGTTAAATCCGGTAAATTCGTTGAAAACCGTTTCCGCGCAGGTGAGGCTGTAGAATTGGTACGTGTGGAAGTGAAAGACCAGCAGTATTTATATAAAGAAGGTGACAGCTATGTCATGATGGATCCGAATACATTTGATCAAATCTATGTATCTGGTGAATTGTTCGGTGATGGCGTAAAGTTCTTAAAAGAAGAAATGATCGTTCGCATCTCATTTGATGGTGATAATCCGGTATATGCTGAATTACCGCAGAACGTAGAATTAGAAATTACTTATACAGAGCCCGGCGTAAGAGGCGACACAGCGACTAAAACACTTAAACAAGCCACTCTAGAGACAGGTGCTATTGTAAACGTTCCATTGTTTGTGAACATCGGAGAACGCGTTAAAATAGATACAACAACAGGAGCTTACCTGGAGAGAGCGAAATAATAATGTAGTTATCAGTAATCACTGGTCAGTTATTTATACAAAAAGGGAACCCACTAATAAATTAGTGGGTTCCCTTTTTCTGACTACTTATCACTAACAACTGACAACTTTCTATAAGAAAATCAGCAACAGAATAGCCATGATGATAAACGATAAATACAACAATGCATCTACCCTTATATATTCTTTATACTTTTTATAAAATTCAATCAACCCTTTCATAACTTGCCGATATGTTCATCTAAAGGTACACATTCTATGAAAAAGATTCAACTGGATATTCTATCGATCAAAGAACACTACCCAAGAGCGTGGAAAGATTTTGAAGATTTCAATCAGGAACTGAATGAAATTTATGGATTTAAAGTCGAAACAGCGTTTGAAGCTTATCCTTTCGAATACCAGCTGGGTGTATTCATCCGATTTTTTATTGACTTAGGAATGGAATTGGATGTGTGTAATATCGAGTTTGAAATGATCCCTGCTGTGATTGAAGAGAATTTCAAAGGACATAATCAGGCGGTAGCACATTACAGTTAAGAGAAATTAGATTTATAATTTTGATAAATTGTCATCTCTCATTTCTTATCTTTATTTCAAATAAACTTTTTGTAATGATTCCATCACTTTATGTGCTGCAGGACAGATGAAGGTATTTTTTAATGTCAGGTCTAGTATTTGTCCGAATTTGCGTCTATCTGTATGAGGATATTCCCGGCATGCTTTGGGGCGATCTTCGTAAACACTGCAAAAATTATCCGCCCCTAAAAATGGACAAGGGACTTGCTTTAAAACCCAATCGCTGTCTTCGTCCATTCGCAAATACTGATCACGAAACTCGACATCTTTCAACTTAAACCGTTGTGCCAGGCGATTGATGTCTTTGTCTGTAAACAAAGGTCCTGTAGTAGTGCAACACATGGCACAGTCCAGGCAATTGATGCAGTCAAAAGCCTGATCATGCGCTTCCTGGGCTTGCAGATCCAAATCAGATGGTTTCTTCTTTTTTAAGAATTTGATCATCCGTTTATTTTCCGCTTCGGATTTTTTGCCTTGGGATTTTTGTTGTTCGGGAGAATACATGATAGTAGTCAGTGATCAGTAACGAATACAAATATACTCATTTCAATGACCACTGATATCTGACCACTAAAAATTACATTTTCAAAATCTTAAACTCAACCCTTCTGTTTTTCGCCCGGTTCTCATCTGAATCATTCGGTACAGAAGTAACGCTTTCGCCATAACCTTTAGCAATCATGCGGTCTTTGTTGATGCCTTTTTGAGTCAGGAAACGAACAACAGATTCGGCCCGGTGTTGAGACAATTTAGCATTGTACTCATCACTGCCTTTATCGTCTGTATGTGCTGAAATTTCGACAGTCATACCGGGATTGGTATTGAGCAATTCGATGACTCGTTCTAATTCCAATTCGGATTCTTTTGTTAGAGAAGAAGAATCAAAATCAAAAAAGAGGTTATTCAATGTAAATGAAGTATTGACTTTTAACGGCTTCAATTTAATTTCTTTTTTCACCGTCTTGTATTTCGTCACATTTTCCAAATCAATCACTTCTGATTCGAATGTATGCCCCTGTGCAACGACCGATACATCGTATTTACGGCCTTCCTCCAGGTACAAGGTATAGCGGCCTGTTTCCACATCAGTCTCTACCTCCTGCACTTTTTGTTTCTTCTTGATGTCACTTACTTTAACCATTGCGGGGATCACCTTCTTAGTCTCTTCGTCTGTTACTTTTCCTTCGACGATCACAATTTTATCCGGTCTGAATTCTTCTGGCAATTCTATTTTGTAAATATCATCTTTGTTATTACTCATCGTACTGGACAAATAAATCACATCACCAGAAGCGGGCACAGAGATTAACTCATCGTCTTTAGGTGTATTGATAAATTCAAGAGGTACAGGTTTTGACCATTTACCATTTTTATATTTGGATTCATACAAATCATGTCCTCCTTTACCTCCCGGTCGGTAAGAAGAAAAGATCAATGTTCTTCCATCTGCCATGATGCGGGGATAGCCTTCACATCCCATATTAATAGGAGCTGGAAGCACTTTAGGATTGATGAAAAATTCTCCTCTGCGTTGAGCGATATACAATTCGCAGCACCGTTGTCCGGTAGGAGAATTACCTTCTGCTGCACGCATAAAATATAACCAGCGACCGTCAGCAGACAATGAAGGAAATCCATCGTAGTTGCCACTGTTAATAGTTCTTCCCATGTTCTTAGGCGCAGACCAGTCATCTCCGGTGCGCTTACTCATCCATATGTCTACCCCTCCTACTGTGCCTTTCATATTGGAAGTAAACAACAACAGACTTCCATCGTAACTAATACATGGGCCACCTAGAAAATCTCCGGGAGCCACTGCGTTATTGATGGTCTCTAAATCTTTAGGTTCGGTCCATCCTCCTGTTTTAATTTGATAGGTGATATAAAGTCTCCATCGTCCCGAACGATCGGATTCAAAAATCATCGTATTGCCATCGGCACTTACTGTCGGTGCGAATTCTGAAAATGGAAGTGTATTGATCGGACGGCCAAGCGTCTGGAGATTATTATTAGGCAGTTGTTTATGTTGAGCATATACCAACAATACTTGCATCCATAAAAGCAATAAACATGCTAGTTTCTTAGTCATGATCTTGGGGGTTGGAAGGTAAAGTATCCCAATACTTTTTCAG
>JACMQM010000248.1 GCA_014376985.1 Cytophagaceae bacterium
ATTGAACCGGTAGACTTGAAGCTTTTTATTAAAAGTTGTGTCGAAAGTTTTTCGTACATGGAAGAATTTAAGAAAGTAGAAATACTCATTGATGTTCCGGATGGATTTATTGTAAATACAGATACGCGAAGATTGAAAGTGATTTTAAATAATTTGCTTTCCAATGCTTTGCGTTACTGCGATGCTAAAAAAGAACAATCTTATCTAAGAATAAAAGGAGAGTACACACATAGCAATATTGTACTGATATTTGAAGACAATGGAATTGGAATTCAAAAAGAACATTTGGATAAAGTTTTTACTATGTTTTACCGGGCCACGAATCAGAATACCGGTTCGGGACTTGGTTTATATATTGTAAAAGATGCGATCGACAAACTGAAAGGTTTAATAAAAATAGATGCAGTTTTCGGAGAAGGGACAACCATTCAAGTATCGATTCCAAAACGCGAGAAACATAAGGAAAGAGATTTAATCAATTAGCAGTCGATGGGATTTCAATCTAAACATATACAAAGCAAGCTCTTTGCTTCGGTCGATCGAAAGATCTGGTCGCGTACACTCAATTTCGTAGATTGCAGGCGCGACAGTATTATTTTTAGAATCTATATTTATGTCACACTGGTTTTAATTGTCTCTAACAGTTTTCAGTATTATATCGGTATTCATAAAAATTTTTGGATTGCAAGTTCTCAACTAACAGTTTTTATCCTGTCAGCTGTTTTACTTTATCGCGGGAAGGATTTATGGTCAAAAAATCTTGTATTGGTATTTATGAATGTTACTTTTTTCATCTCTTCCTCCACTTATGGAAGAGGCGTACCATCGTACTTGTATACCATTCCCATCGTATTGGGAACCTTGTTTTTCTTTAAAAATACTCAGGTAAAGTATACGATCAGTCTGCTGATACTTGCGTTTGCCAATCTGTTATTGCTAGAGTATACGGATTATTCTTTATTTAGAAACACTACTGTACTCACAACCTCAGAGTTAAAAATCAGAACGATCATTAATCTTACGATCAGTATTTCATTAGGAGCCATTTTAATGAGAGAATTGATTTTTATGCATCGATACAATCAACGAAGATTGAAACGGCTTAACCTGAAGTTGAAGAGGAAGAATGATAACCTTAAAAAGATTAATGGAGAATTGGATAGTTTTGTTTATCGTTCATCGCATGATTTAAGATCGCCTTTGACTTCCATCATGGGTATTATTAATATTATCAAATCGGAAACGGATGTAGATAAGATCCAGGAGTACATGATTTTCCAAGAGCGTTCTGTAAAGAAGCTGGATAGCTTAATTCAAGATATCCTCAGCATATCCAGAAATTCACGTATGGACATTGTCGTACAACCCATTTACGTGAAACAGCTTGTGCAGTCTTGTATAGAATCTTTGACCTATATGGACGAGTTTAAAAAAGTAGACATACAGGTTGTTATACCGGAATCTCTGGTTTGTTATTCTGATGCAAACAGGCTAATCGTTGTTTTTTATAATCTATTTTCAAATGCCTTGCGCTATTATGACCAGACTAAACCGCATCCGTTTTTGCGAATTGAGTTAGTCTCTCCCGATGCAGACCGCGCACAGATTTTAATTACAGACAACGGTATTGGAATTAAGAAAGAACACTTGTTTAAAGTGTTTGATATGTTTTATCGCGCTACAGATCGCAACAATGGTTCAGGATTGGGCTTGTACATCGTAAGAGAAGCCATACAAAAAGTAGAAGGCAGGATAGATTTAAATTCGATTTATGGAGAAGGCACATCTGTACTGATCACTATTGTGAACCTTCGTTTGGAAGACACTGTTTAGAATAAGCTAAATGGCACATTATTTGTAAATCCTTCGTAAAATACGCTCTCTATGAAAAAAGTACTTCCCCTGACCTTTTTGCTTTACCTAGCCTTTACAGGCGTTAGTCATGCCCAGGCATCCTTTTCATTCGAACAAACAGCCCATGATTTTGGTATCATAAAGCCAGGAACAGATACTTTATGGTATGATTTTGTGTTTGTAAACAAAGGCACAGATCCTTTGGAAATTAACTCCGTTAAGACATCCTGCGATTGCACCCTTGCTCAATGGCCTAAAACAGCTGTTCAGCCAGGTAAAAAGGCTGTTATCCGAGGAGGTTTTAAAATAGAAGGGAAAAGCGGTCCTTTTGACAAATCGATCATCATTATAGCCAATACTTCACCGGCTACGACTTTCCTCACCATTACAGGTGATATTAAATAAGAAATTTTAGCATTATAATTCCTCAATACTCAATCGGATGGGAGAGCTGATTGTAGCCTATTTTTTATTCTTAAAGTATAGATAGTTTAAGTGTATAGGGTTGAATTTGGGCGTTCCCTTCGGGACGGGCTTTCGCCACTCGCTTCCGCCGAAAAGGCGGAGAGCTCAGACAATGGCTCAATCCCTAACGCGAGAAGCGTACCTCCAAATTTTAATTATAAGACAATTTTCAACATCGTGAGAATGTTTCCATAATGAAGGTTCTCATGACCGTAGCTGTAAGTAATGGCCTCGTCAATGTTAGTAAGTGTAGCACCGGCTTGTGTGGTATAGCTTTCGTAAGCATTAAATTTCCCTGCCTCGTAATCTTTTTCAAAAACTTCAGCGGTAGATAAAAACAACGGTTTGATATCTTTCAAAAGCACCGGTTTATCCCATTCTTTAGGACTCGTTCCTTTTCGGTATTGATCGATAAATTCTATCGGCAGATTGGGTGTTGCTCCGCTTCTACCATAGCAGAGGTTTTGCTGAGAAGCCATCATATGTCCAATGTGCCATATGATATTATTGTTATGTCCTTCCGGAATTCTATTGAGTTGTTCTGTGCTGAGTGTTTCGACACGATTTAGCGTGTTGTTTCTGAGTTGTAGCAGTACTTCGAAGATGAACATGACTTTTTTTTATTAATGTATCAAAAAACGAAGCCTCTGTCAATGATTAAGTTTACTTTATAATGGTTGGCATTTGAAAACAAATGAATAACTTTATTCCAGAGCCTAGAAACACATGAAGAAAATCTTATTTCCAACCGATTTAACGGATAAACCTAAAAAAGCACTGGATTATGCGCAATACTTGTCCATCAATACCG